>CBFGJP010000068.1:0-13886 GCA_965649105.1 Caldifarciminota bacterium | reverse complement strand
AAAGAGAATGACTACTAATTCAAACCTGCAATTCCCTTATTATTCGCCTGCGAATCTTAATTTATTTTGGGTAAGATCTTATTTTGATGAAAGACGTACCCTAAATTTCTACTACAATTTCCCGGGGGGTTCTTGTAAGATTAACAATCCGCCCCTTAGCATCAATATAAATCACATCTTCAAGCCTTATTCCATATCCACGATCCGGATAGTACAAACCCGGCTCAATGGTGAATACCATCCCTTTTTCAAGTCTATCCTCGTTTGTTTTTAGTAATCCGAAGGAAGGGCTTTCATGAACATTTAATCCAAGTCCATGGCCTAATGAATGGCAATAGCCAACCTGAGTCTTGGGATTGGACAGAAATGTCGGATGATTATGTCTTTCAAAAAATTCACAGACCTTTTTTTCAACATCCCGTGTCTTCCTACCAACTTCAAGATTCTCAAACGCAACCTCCTGTGCCTCTTTGACAAGATTAAAGTCTTTTTTTACATAATCTGGTGCATAGCCAAAACAGACCGTCCTTGTAAAATCAAAATAATAGCCACCACCAATCTCCTGAGGGAATATATCAAACACAATCGTCTTCCCTAACTTTACCGGCTCAGAATCCTGACCTGAATTATGGGGGACACCCGCATCCCTGCCTTGGGCGATTATCAATCCTGTGGAATTTATAAAACCTGCCTTAAATAATTCAGACGAAATAAACTTTTTTAAATCTCCAATAACCAATTTTCTATTCTTTTCTTTATAAATTACGCCATTTTTTACCTTCATTTTTCTAACCCAATCAATTGTATTTGAGAATGCACTTACAACACCATCCCTCACCTCTTTTATCCTTTCAACCTCAAAATCGTCTTTGGTCATTCTCAGTTCCATTATCATCGTCTTTCCCGACTCATATAAGATATCTAATCTTTTATCAAGCCTCTTTAACTGCCTAAGAAAATTATAACCGTAACCAATCGGTGCATTTCCATAGAAGGCGATTTTACCCTTTATTTTCAAGTCTTTAAGCACGGTATATAAAAAGACTGCATTTGCCTTTATCCTATCTTTGTATTTATTATATATCTCGTTCAGATTGTATTTGTTAAAACTTATCGTCTTCAATCCTGTTTTTAATGCCTCTTCGCGTTCAATCTCTGAATGTATAACGAAGGCTGGAGCTTTATATTTCTTTATGTACCATCCGTTGACATTTACACCATTCAACAGATAATACATAAATGAATCATGAGCCGGACTTCCAAACCCCACTATGGCGCTCACACCTTTTTTCTTCATCAAATAATCAAGGTTTTTTTTCATCTATCATCTCCTTCCTGATTTTTATTATTTCATATAAAAACTCGCAATTCTGAAAAAATTTTCAAGAATTACACCACCTGCAGGATGTTTATCATCATACCTCTCAGGATGGAATTGAACTCCATAAATAGGCAGGGTTCTGTGCTTCATCGCCTCAATTGGACAGTTGGGGGATTCTGCAAGCAAAACAAATTCATAAGGAAGGTTTTTCACCATCTCTTCATGCCCTTCCATTACCAAAAATTTATCAGGCAATCCATCAAAAAGGTCATCATGATTAACCTTCTTTACCACATAATATCCTTCTATCTTCTGTCCCATTGGAACAACATCCTCATAAAATGCTACTGATATCAACTGGTGCCCAAAGCATATTCCCAGAATCGGTTTTTCACATTTTTTTATCAATTCCGCAACATTCGCATAGAGTTCAAATGTTCCGATTTCGGCAAGTTTTCTTTGCGACCCAGAAATGATTATCGCATTATAAAGTCTGACATCCTCTTCAACACCAATGACTGAGGCATCTTTTATCTCCACCACATCGGTAGTTATATCACTTATTACTTTATAAAGATGCTCAATCTGTGGTGAATTAGGAAGATAGCAGTCAATTATTAATGTTCTCATATATCACCTCAAATAATGTATCTACCAATCTATTTTCTTTTACCCTTTTTATCTCCTTACCTTTTACAAAAACAGCCCCAATGCCTTTTCCACAGGCAATACCGTAATCAGATTCTCTTGCCTCACCAGGACCATTCACAACACAACCCATTACTGCAATATTTAGTGGCGCTTTTATACCCTCAAGCCGCTTCTCTACCTCGCGCGCAATCTTTATTAAATTCACCTCACACCTTCCGCAGGTAGGACATACTATCAACCTTGGTCTATACCTTCTTAAATTCAAAGACTCCAGAATCTCGTACCCAACAATAACCTCTTGAACCGGGTCATCAGCAAGTGAGACCCTTATCGTATCACCAATTCCTTTGTATAAAAGAATACCAATACCAATTGCACTCCTAATACTTCCCGGGAGCAAAAGTCCTGATTCGGTAATCCCGATATGCAATGGGTAATCAAATTTGTTATCAATTGCCTCATATACCTCAACTGTTTTTAACACATCAGGGCATTTGGCTGAAATCACAATATCAGAAAAATTATGTTTATAAAAAGTTTCCAGTACCTCATTAAGGGTTTCGATTATTGCCTCGGTCGTGGGATGTTTGTATTTTTGTAATATCTTCTTCGGCAATGAGCCAGAGTTTATGCCCACCCTGATGGGTATTGAATTATCAAGTGCCCTTTTGATTATCTCGATTATTTTCCATTCTTCATCAATATTACCGGGATTTATGCGGATCTTATCTACACCCGATTTTATCGCCTGCAGCGCCAGCCTATAATCAAAATGGATATCCGCCACCAACGGCATCTTAACCAAACTTTTAATCTCCTTTAACGCCTCCGCATCAATCCGATTCAAAACTGCAAGCCTTACGATTTCACAACCTGCTTTTTCAAGCCTTTTGATTTGACTTACGGTTTTTTCCACATCAGAGGTTTTGGTTTTCGTCATTGATTGAACAACCACCGGATTGTCACCACCGATAAAGACATTACCAATTTTTACAACTTTCTTATGCCTTCTCATTCCTTTTCTCGCTTTATCCGTGCACCAAGTATCTTCAATTTCTTATCAAATTTTTCATAACCACGATCAAGATGGTATATACGACGAACATAGGTTTTCCCTTTTGCCGCAAGTCCGGCAAGAACCAGACAGGCTGAGGCTCGTAAATCTGATGCCATCACATAAGTACCACTTAAACTTTTCACACCTTTTATCACTGCAGTATCACCCTCAAGCGTGATATTGGCACCCATTCTGCTCAACTCTACCGCCTGCATAAATCTATTTTCAAAGATTGTTTCTTTAATGGTACTCGTGCCCGTTGCCAGAGAGAGTAGTGCCATAAATTGGGCCTGCATATCGGTGGGAAAGCCCGGATAAGGTGCTACAAAAATATCGGTTGGTTTGATTGGCTTTCTGCCCTTAATAGCAATTTTATCTTCACTAATCTGAATATCAGCGCCGGTTTCCCTTAACTTATCTAAAACGGCAACCATATGTTGCGGGTTACAATTCTCTATTATTATATTACCATTTGTTATTGCTGATGCTACTGCAAATGTACCCGCTTCAATACGATCCGGGATAACTCTATAGTGTATTTCCGCCGGACACCAGTTTCCGCTGATGGTAACCTGATTTGTTCCGGCGCCTTTTATATTCACCCCCAGATTCCTTAAGAAATTTGCGACATCAACAACTTCAGGTTCGCACGCGGCAAAGTTTATCGTGGTTGTGCCCTGAGCACCAGTTGCTGCAAGCATTACATTTATTGTTGCTCCCACCGAAGTTCCTTTTGCACCCTGGAGATTTATCTCGGTTCCTTTTAAGTTTTTACACTCAGCAACAATATAGCCCTGTTCAATATCGACATTACATCCCAGTGCTTTCATGCCTTTGATATGCAAATCAACCGGCCGTGGACCGATTGCACAACCACCAGGGAGTGAGACCCTTGCTTTTTTCTCACGCGCAATCAAGGCACCTAATACATAATAAGATGCCCTCATCTTTCTGACAATATTGTATGGCGCAATAATGCGTTTAATCTTTGGTGTATAAATTTCAAGGACATTTTTTTTAAAACGAATAACCGAGCCAATATATTCCAGAAGTTGAATCATCGTATGTACATCATTTACATCCGGTACATTTTCAATAAAAACTTTTTTGTCAGTCAGGATTGAGGCAGCGATTATCGGCAATGCTGAATTTTTCGCACCCGAAATCTTTACCACACCACTTAATCGCTTTCCACCTTCTATTACAAACCTATCCATAAAAAAAGATTATAGTGATTTTTATAAAAATGTCAACCTTGACTTTACCCTGTTTTTAGATATACTATCACAATAAGGCGGCATAGCCAAGCAGCAAGGCGGCGGTCTGCAAAACCGCTATTCGCCGGTGCAAATCCGGCTGCCGCCTTTTTTTCTGCTGGTTATTTTTGCAAGCAGAATTCCTATTTCAGCAAGAAGAATCAAGGGAATAGATATCAACAACAGTGTAAACATATCGCCAGTGGGTGTTATTATCGCTGATATTACTAATACACCCACAATAAATTCCGCACGGTGCCGGGTTATTGTTTGTGCATCAACAATCCCCAGTTTTATCAAAAAGAAAATAATTAAAGGCAACTGGAACAAAAAACCACTCCCAATTGCGCACCAGAAGATAAATTCAAGGATTTTGTTAATATTCATTAAGGGACGGATGTGCTCGGTCCCGAAAGAAAATAAAAATTTCAGACCGAATGGAATCAAAAGAAAATATGCAAAGGCAAGCCCGATTAAAAATAATATTATGCCGGACATCAAAAATGGTATTGAAACTTGCTGTTCTTTTTTCGTCAAACCCGGTCCGATAAATGCCCATATCTGATAGAGGATAATCGGAAATGCAAAAAAAACACCAGCAAAGATTGCTATTTTGATATTGACTAAAAATGCCTCGGTTGGAGAAAAGAAATAAGTGGTTTCAATATTTGTCCATTTAATAATAAACTCTAAAATTTTACGGGAAAAGAAAAAACAAATTACTGAAAAGATCAGAACACAACCAATTGAGACCAATATTCTTTTTCTTAATTCTTCAAGATGCTCAATAAATGATGCCTGTTTTTCCTTCAGGAACACCTCAATCGCGATATTTTATCGGCAGACGGTAGATACAGTTATCGGATACAGCGATAATATCTTCGTTAACAACTGCCACATAGTTATATTTTATACGCGGTAGATTGTATACCGGATTGTATAACTGAGGTTCTGGTTCAAAATAGTTTATCCCGGAGCCGGTTGCGCAATACAATGATTTTCCATCAGAGTCAATATCGTAAATATTGAAATAAGGTAAAAGAATCACATTTGTATCATTCTCTGCCTTAGTGGAATCTTCAAAAGGTTTATATTGGATCAATTGGTTACCAAGGGTTAGAAAATACAAACTGGATTTGACTTCGCAGATATCTTTTGTTCCCCAGGGCATTATCTGAAACCATCTATTGAATCTCTGGTCAAATCTGTAGGTGGCGAATTCTCCGCCGACAAATATCTGCTCATTATAATGGTAAATTACATATACTGGATAACGGTCTGGGCCAAATTCTATTGGTTCCCTCGTCTCCTTTAGAATCTTATACATACCATCATCAGTCCCGATATAAATACTTAATTCATCAACACTGAGTGCCATAATCTTTTTATTCAAATTTATGATTGGTGTTGAAACTGCTCCATCAACCTTAAGGAGTTGATTTCCAAATGATACAATATATTCGCCCACGACAATTAGAAAATCACCTGGTTTCCTTGATAATCTGAAATAACTCCACACATTTTTGCCATTAGCTGATAGGCTTGAAATCCCTGCCTCAGAAATAAAATAGTATTTGTTGTTAAATCTCTTAAGTTTCAAGTTATAAGTGCTGAGGGGTCCGTAAATAATCCGGTCTTTTGCCAGTGATACAGTATTGTATCTCAATATGCCATACTTATTGGTGCCAACATACAGATATATTCCATCTTCATGAAGCGCCGTGATTTCATATTGGTAGAATGGGTCATTCGTTTCATTCAAATCATCCTGGTAAAAGAATGGAACAAGAAATCGGTAATTATCAAGGAATTTTTTTTCAAAAATAGTGTACCAGATAGTATTCTCCGGAAATGCAGATACTATTTCAAATTTTCCATTCATACGGTCAAGTGCAATTTTTTTCTGAGAAAGGATATAAACCTTATCGGGGGTCAGACCGATACTCTTCACAATATCATTGAACTGATATTCTCTGACACTGCCCAGACTTATGTTATAACGAATTATTGAATTGATACTGGAAATCCAGAGTTCATCATAAAAAGGGTCATAGGCAACGAGTGAAATTTCTTGATTGAAGTATGTGGTTCTTAAAAGTTCCAGGGTATTTTTATCAAAGATTAAAAGATAATTATCACTTATTGCAAAAATTTTACTAATCGATGTAGAAATGGATTTTATCTTTCCCAGCGGTGGAATTATTTCATAGTGGTCTAAAAAAATATTCTTGGGATATATTTCAAGGGCGTATATTTTGAGGCAGATTAATAATAAAATAATAATTAAATTTTTTTTATTCATCACATTTGTTCTTTTTCACATTCTCTATGTATGATAAAATTTATACTCTTTGGTATGTAATCAATCAAATCACCAGCGATGAGCGAATATTCATTATGTTCTTTAACATAAAGATCAGCCGATAATCCATGGAGATATACCCCACCAATCGCTGCGGAAATCGTGGTCAAACCCTGGGCAAGCAATCCGCCTATCATACCTACCAAGACATCACCGCTTCCTGCTGTTGCCAGACCCGAATTCCCTGTGGGATTTATGTATATCTTTCCTTCCGACGATGCTACAACCGTCGGTGCACCTTTTAAAATCAAAATTCCACCAAATTCCTGGGCATATTTTTTTGCGATATCAATCCTTTCTTCATTGATTTTCTGAATCGGAATGCCAGTTAACCTTGATAGTTCTCCAGGGTGAGGGGTAATAATGAAGTCCATTTTTAATTTCCTAAATATCTTTACATCTTCACTGATGATATTGAGTGCATCCGCATCAATAATAGTTGGAATCTTTAACTGGGGTAACAAATCCATAACAAAACGGACAGTCTCTTTATTAGTCGTCAATCCTGGACCGATTATCACCACATCGGTTCTCTCCAGTAAAGTGAGGATTGTATCTATTGCCTCTACGCTAATGGTCTCTTCTGCAGTTTGTTTGAGTGGAACTTTCACAATCTCAAGGAGTTTTGCCTCAAGACTATCCATAATCCCTTCAGGTGCGGCAAGTCGGACTAAACCCGCACCCATGCGTAAACATGATAAAGATGCCATCGCCGCTGCACCGGAAAACCCCCTTGCACCCGCAATTATTAACACCTGGCCAAATGTCCCTTTATTACCTGCAGGATCACGCCAGGGCATAATGTGATATATATCTTCAAATTCTAAAATGCGCGGAAATCCATTATCAATCAGGTCATAAGGCACACCAATGTCAATGACATATATATCACCACAGAATACCCTACCAGGATATAGATAATTTCCTCTCTTGGGCAAACACATAACCGCGGTCGCATCCGCATTCACACAATTTTTTTCAAACCTTCCTGTATCACCATTTATTCCTGAAGGTATATCAACAGATAAAACAAATGTACCAGTTTCATTTATAAGTCTTATTGCATCTAAAAAAATATCCTCGGGTTCTCCTCTGAATCCAGTTCCAAATATTGCATCAATGATACAGTCATAATAAGACTCCTGGAAAATTTTCTTCAATTTACTTGAAGAATTAACTTCAAATATGTCAAATTTTGCCTTCTTTAAAATTTGATAATTCAGTAGCGCATCTCCCTTGAGTTCGTCTCCTCTGCCGAGTAAAATAACCCTCACATTACTTCCATTGTTTTTCAAATGCCTTGCAATGACCATCCCATCACCACCATTATTCCCTTTCCCACAAACAATCAGGACATTCAAACCATTCAGGTCAAAATACTTGCTCAAAACCTCCACACATCCCCTGCCTGCATTCTCCATCAGAACAATACCCGGGATTTTCAATGATTCCTGTGCCCACCTATCTATCTTTTGCATCTCCTGATTATTTACCAGCCGCATAATTTAATTTTATTAAAAAAATTAATAAAGTCAATAAGAATATAACCTGAGTCCTCTCTACTTTTTATCCATCCTCATAAGTGAGTTGTAATAGAAGTTTAGTCGCATTCCATCCACCCGCAACTATTAAACCATTCCTAAATATGCTTAATAACCGCTTGGACTTTTTAACCTTCGGCAAAATAGATATTTCCTCTATTAACATCCGCTGATCACAGCTCTTTAAAACTAATCTTCTCTTCATTATAATAAAATATCAGTTACAAGATACAATCGAACAACTCGTTAATGTTTGAACAACAGATTCACAAGCACACCATCTTTCTTACGATACACCAGAAAACCACTTTGTCGTACGCGCTGCTAAAGGGAGCCTAATTTTCTTAAGAAAAATAATGAAGAGGAGTCAGCAAATCGAAGTCTTGACAAATTTCAGATTATTATTATATAATATTATAAGGGTGCCGCTATGAGGATTAAATGTTAGCGTTTTAGAAAAAACCAACCTACATCAAAATATATTGAGTTGAGAAAGGAATTATGAAGAAGAAGTATGGTATTATTATAATTATTACTATAGAGGCTGTAATTGCAAATCCGACACCGGTGGAAATAATAAATGAGTTTCAAACAGATACTACCCAACAGATTGAATTTTATCGTATACCACCCGGACCCGGGGGCAACCTAATTAATAGTACCATAGTCACACCAGGTGGCTTAGCAACAGTTAACACCAATCTTTATCTTCCTGATTATGGTTATGCAGTAATTAATAGAAATGTACTTAGCGGGGGATATTGTTTACCTCCAGATAGTGGGTTTATAAAAGCGTATACCGCAATAACGTATGACTCTGTGCGTTATTCAACATCGGTTGGGAGTGCGGTTCCGGCACCGCCTCCGGGTGCATCAGCATCAAAATTCTATGCCCAATTGCTTGATGGTTTCGTTTGGATTGAAATTGGAGACTGGTACATTGATTATACACCCACATTTGGTTTTGCGAATAATAACTATCCTGGTTGCAAAATCACTGGACATGTATATGCTGGTGGCAATCCAATCGTTGGCGCTCAAGTTACTGCACGATGCATTCATCAGTATATGAACCCGCCGATGTATCTAAATCGTGCTACATATACTTCTTCTACCGGCTATTATGTACTTGATAGTTTATTACCAGATATTTACTGGGTGAAAGTTTCCGCAAGTGGCTATGTACCAGACAGCGTAATTCTTTACTGGTTGCGCGCCCTACAGCCATCTGTTGTGAACTTCAACTTGCTGGTTGGTTTGATGGAAAGTTCAGTAAATTACTCAACTGTGAAAGCACGATGTAATATTCAGCCCAATCCTTTCCGAGATATTACGAAAATATCTATACAATGTCAAAATATAGTTCATTTGGCAGATCAGCCGTCGAGTCCTTCACTCAAGATTTATAATACAAACGGTGAATTAATCCGGACCTTACCTTTAAATATAGACCAAAATTATGCCATATGGGATGGAAAAGATGAACTTGACAGAGATATTCCACCAGGGATTTATTTTTGTGTAGTGGTATTTGAAGGTCACATAATCACAGATAAAATAATAAGATTACATGGGATTGAAAAATAAAACTAACCTCCTAATATCGGGTCTGTGGCCGTCTATTGGATTGCAATCTCTTCATAGATGCCTCCAAATGATGGAAATGACCACTAACATCCCTAAAATTTTTATATAAAATTTTACAAAGGGAGAAGTATGGCAGTCACACTATTTTTACTCGCTCAGACAATCATCCCTGATTTTCAAGTGAATAGTGAAGATTATCCAGGCAGTGCACCGCAAGTTTATCCATCAATTTCCTGTATTGATTCAGGAGGGGTAATCATCTGGTATGATATGCGTGTTCCTGCTAACGGATTGAGAGTATTCGGTACTCTAATTGTGCGTATCCATCTATCACCTTTTCACCTCAAGGTAGGTTTATCATTGCCTGGTTACAATATGGTGCATATAAAATATACGGGCAGATTTTTGATAGCATTGGTAATCCTGTAGGGACGAATTTCATAGTATCCGATTCAACAGTTCCCTATGGCCTGAATATCCCAGATATTGCCACTAAAAATAATGGTGATTTTATCATCGCCTGGCAATACACCAACGAAATCTGGGCACAGATATTTGATTCCCTGGGTAACAGACTGGGTGGTAATTTCAGACTTATAAATGATACACTCAGCACAAGCGAAAGTTATCCAAAATTAAACTTTGATAGTCAGAATAACCTGTTTGTCTCCTGGATGGCAAGTGTTGGTGGTCAGAGTGATATACACTGCCAGATATTTGACTCCACATTGACGCCGATAACTGATATAATCAAAATTGATGGCAATGACATAGATACCGCACGGTATCAGGCAATTGCAATTAAAGACTCAGTCTGGTTTGTTGTATTCCAGAATGGCATTAACGCAATCTATCTCCAGCGGGTAAAAACTAACGGAGAACTTATTGGAAATAACATTCACATTAGTGAGCCAATTTGCAGAGGAAATAATAATGCTACAATAGCTGTGACTGGACAATATTTTATCATCACATGGTCAAGAAACCTTGTTGGTTCCATTTATGACATTATGTGTCAAAAGGTTTCTGCTGATGGCAATCTCACTGGAAATAATTATGTAGTAAGCGATGACAGAGGGGGAGACCCACAATACTTTGCCAGCGTTGCCGCGCATGGTAATTATGACTTCTTTATTGTATGGGCTGACTTTCGGCGGTATACAGATTTTTTTAACTCTCCTATTTGTTATGGCAGACGATATGACGCCTCTGGTAACCCATATGGAGATGAGTTCAGAATCAATCTTTATGCAGATGCAAACTATCCAGCAATCGGGATAAATTCAAATATCTATCTCGTTGCCTGGGTAAGGACCATTCCTGATTCCAATCATCAGATTTATGCACAAAGATTTGACCATAATGGAAACCAAATTGGCACAAATTACCAGATAAGTACTTCAACGGGAACCGATGAATTGTCATTCCCGAAGATAACCACCCTTTCCAATAACCATTTTGTTGTTATATGGAAAGAAAATATTCAAACTATTGATAAAATTTACGGACGTATTCTGGATGAGATGGGTATACCTTATGGCTCACAATTCAACATCTATTTTGATTCTTCTGGATATAACTTAGGCTGGTCAGCAGTGGATGAGGAAAATGGAAAGTTTATTGTGCCAATTCGGTGTTCAACTCAAAATTCAAATATTGTTGCCATTCAGGAATTTGACTATAATGGTAATCCTCTTGGTAACCCAATCATTCTTAATGAATCAGCCGCACTCTACACCTTTGTTTGTGGAGCAAAAGGGATTAGCAGATATCTTTTTGTATGGCATAGTACAAATCAGAACAAACTCATTGGTCAATTCCGTGATAACGATCTTCAAAAAATTGGGAATAACATTTTGATAAGTGATGATACAACTTCATATAAAAATTGCTACTCAGTAGTTTCAAGTGATAATGGTAGATTTTTTGTATTATGGGATGATACACGCAATAGTAACACTGACCTCTATGGTCAATTCTTCGATTCCACCGGCAATAAAATCGGCAGTAATTTTCGTATTGACAATGATACAACAAATGCTGAACAAATAATTTCCAGTTGCTTTTCAGCGAATAATCGCATCTATATTGTGTGGAGCGATTCCCGGATACCTGCACACTGGTATGATATATATTGTAAAGTGATCGAATGGCCAAATGGCGAGGGAATAATGGAACAAGAAAAAAAACACCGGTAGATGGGCGTTAGAGGTCTATCCAAATCCATTCCAGAATTACTGTGTGATTAAGTTCCAAATCCTAAATCCCAATAACCAAACAAATCCCGATTCTCAAATCCCAAACCAATCCGAAATCCGAAATTTCACTAAGGGTCTACGATGTTTCGGGCAGGGTTGTTAAATCATTCAATCTTGAATCATACATCATGAATCAGGCATCAAGGATTGTCTGGGATGGTTATGATGATTCAGGTCGCAGATTGCCTGCAGGTGTGTATTTTATCAGATTAGATGCGGGGGATTATAAGAAGATTGAAAAGGTGGTGTTATTGAGATAGGGGTGAAAAAGGGTGAAGAAGGGTAAAGAAGGGTGAAGAGGGGTGAAAAAGGGTTTTCCCTTGATTACCCTTAATCACCCCTGATTTTCCCTGATACACCCTGCTTGGTAGTTGGGTGAGGAGGTGAGTTTGGAGGCTGGACAGCGCGGAGTATCGGAGCCTCGGTGGGGCGGAGAAGTGAGTGCATTAGCTTACTAATGCGTTGTTGTTTAATTATTGGAATCTAATCATTATTTGGGATTTGATGCCTGGAATTTAGGATTTAATTAAGAATGGGGGATGCGAAACCCGTATGGCGAAATACGATGTCTCATAAACCCCCTTTCGGGAACCCGGGGGATGGCACCCTCCATCCTCCGGGATAAAGATGGAACACATTTCTAACATCGGTCAAATATTGATTCATCTTGGTGTTATTACCCAAAAACAGGTGAATGAGGCACGCTGGATTCAGATGAATAAATATAGTGGCGTGAAGAAATTTCTTGGTGAGATAATGGTGGAACTCGGGTATATTACACAAGATGACCTCCATCGTGCCTTAAGTCTTCAGAGGGATTTGAGAAGCGTCGTTTGCAACGGCTGAAGTTGTAGAATAATTTTCTTGACATCTATGATATCATTGATATAATAAATCAGAGGCTAAAATGAGACCCTCACCCTTGCCCTCTCCCTTGAGGAGAGAATTTCTTCTTAACATCTCCTCTCCCTTGAAGGGAGAGGATTGAGAGCCTGCCCCGTACTTGATACGGGGTGAGGGTGAAGGAGGTTAATCGGTAAGATTGTTTTTGATTTAAATGATTTTCTTGACTTCTATGGTATCACTGATATAATTAATCGGAGGTAAGAGTGAAAAGATTTTTTAATAATTTCAAAATCCCCAATCCGCATTCCGAAATCCGAAATTCCTTTTTCTCCTTCGCGATTCTGTGTGGCGGACTACTAACTACGCTAAATGCCCAGATACCGGAATGGGTGTATCAGTATGTGCATCCCAGTGCCTCTGATGAGAGACCATCGGCGATATCTGTGGATAGTTTCGGTAATACTTATATCACTGGTGTGTTGAGTTCCGATGACACAACTGGCGGTCATATCACAGGTATCTGCGTTATCAAATTAGATTCTAATGGTCTACAGAGGTGGATTTACTTCAATGATAGTGTAGGTAGGTTATCATATGGATACGCTATCGCATATTATTCTCGGAATATATATATCTGTGGTTATATTCAATCTTTTTCCCCTAATGAAATGCGATTGATTGCTGCTTGCATTGATAGTTTGGGAAATAGGAAATGGATATTCAAGGATACTCTTGACCACGGTCGAGGATATACAATAGGAGTATCGTCTTCTCATAATATATATGTGGCAGGTATGCGATATGGACAAGCTACTGATATTAAAGTTATAAAGTTAGATTCCTTGGGTAATCTTTGTTGGCGTTATGTTTATGATGGTCCTGCGGGTAGTTATGATGAGGCGAATAGCATTGTGATTGATGCGGATGAAAATATCTATGTTGGTGGGTATTCCACGGGTTTTGGCACCAATACTGATTTTACAATAATTAAGCTTGATTCAGCGGGT
>CBFGJP010000067.1:0-14349 GCA_965649105.1 Caldifarciminota bacterium | reverse complement strand
AAATCCAGAGATAGCAAGGATAGCCATTGACTATTGTTGTAACGGGTAGAATATCTTCGGCAGGGTTTATGTCTACAGGAATTGTATCAAAGTCACCTATCCAGTAATGACTAAGTGAGTATATATATCATAATTTCCGTTGCGGTCGGTGCTAAAACCAATGAGTGTGGGGACCTGATTCACGGATCATCAGCATATAATCGAGGGGATTGGGGGTGATGTCGTTTGAATTATTACCTGTTATCCGATAGAAGGAATCCAGACTATCGCACCCTGTTCGGTAAATTTCAAAATTCCCATCCTGATTGCTCTGCCAAAATACCCAGATCTTGCGATAGGGATTGGGAAATATTGATGTCACAGCAATTTTGGGTAAAGTATCACTTGCTGAATGCGGCGCAATCGCCTGCGGGGTCTACCAGTAGTTGCCAATATATTCGCTTTAATAGATATCATGGTCCTTTACCCAGACAATAAATGGGTTATTAATCGTTGATTTTTGGAAGGTTCAACTCATCTTGACTTCTTAGATTCTTTAATTATAATAGTTAAAGAAAAATTAAAAATAACACAGTCGAGAGGTACTTTATGATATCAGCATCTGAGTTCAGAACAGGAATGATAATAAGGATTGCCTTAAAGACAATGAAATGTATGGGCATATTAGAGGGTTGAGTATGGGTTTAAAAATTTATAAAGAGCCTGATTTGAAAAACCCTGTTCTTTTGTGCGGCTGGCCTGGTATCGGAAGGATTGGACTTATCGCGATTGATACTCTCCGCGAACAGTTGAATGCGGAAGAATTTGCCGAGATTGAACCCTATGATTTTTTTTATCCTTCAACAGTTTCCATAAAAGATGGCATCCTTGAATCATTGGATTTTCCGCGTAATAAATTTTATTTCAAGGCAACGGAAAAATGTGATTTAATATTTTTTATTGCCGATGAACAGCCTTCTGAAATACAGGGTGGCTATGCTAAGGGAGACACCGCTTATAAACTTGCGAGCATGGTTCTGGAGGTGGGATGGAAGTATGGAATTAAAAGGGTCTATACATCCGGAGCAGCAGTTGCTCAGATCCATCATACTTCAAGACCAAGGGTCTGGGCAGTTCCCAACTCAAGTTCCCTTATTAATGAACTTAGAGAGTATGAGAACACAGTTTTGATGTCCGAAGTTGAAGGTAGGAGTGGTCAGGGAACAATCACCGGATTGAATGGATTGATGCTCGGTGTTGCAAGAATATATGGGGTGGACGGAATATGTTTGATGGGTGAAATACCATATTATCTCCAGTGGCTCCCAATCCAATGGCCCAAAGGGTCAAAGGCGGTCCTCCATGTACTCATCCGGATGCTATCATTAGAGATTGACCTTTCTGTATTTGACCCATTTATTACCCAGGTTGATAGAAGTGTTGATAAAATTATCAATACATTTATAGAGAGCCTGCCTCAGGGAATGAAAAGGAAAATAGTAGAAGGATTTGAACAATTGAAAGAGAACAAGATGCCACGCACACCGATAAGTGATGAAGAAATTAAATGGTTCAAAGAACACAGCGATGAGTTCTTCAAGGAGTTTTTCAAAAAAGATGCAGAGGGATGATATAATCCGGTGGCTTAGAGAACCTGCATTAAATAATCCAGTTCTTTTTGTTATCTGGGAGCGAATTCCTGGTAAGATCGGGGAAGGGATATTTAACGAATTAAACGACAAAATAAGAGGAGAGGTTTTTTGTGAAATTACGCCAGCGATATTTTATACTTTAAATGGTGTTGAGATTGAGAATGATATCGCAATTATGCCCCATAATAGGTTTTATTGTGGACAGAGGAATGACATTGTGATATTTAAAGGTTTTGAGCCCCAGTATAATCATTATCAATTCATTTCAGCAATTCTGGAGATTATCTGTGAAAATCTTTTTATTAAAGAAATATGTACATTGAACAGTTTATTATCCACCTTTACTTATTCAGCCCCAAGAAGGGTATGGGGTGTGTATAACGAAATCGGAATAAAAGAGAGAATGAGAGATTACGGATTATTAGATATGACATACGAAGGACCACCGGCGATGAGTAGCTATCTCTTGTACGAAGCCAAGAGAAAAAATCTTCCCGGTATGAGTCTCTGGTGTGAAATCCCTTTTTATCTTTCTTTAGTTGATGATTATCAGTCCCAGAAGATGATTTTACAATTTTTTAGAAAAAGATTCGGCCTTGATTTTGAACTTAATAAATTTGACCGGTTGGCTGAAGAGCAAGAGAAAAGATTATTGAATCTAAGAATGAAGGATAAAAAAGTTGACCAGTATCTTGGTTCAATAGAAATGAATATATCGCTTACACAGGAAGAGAGATTATATCTTACAAATAAAATTTATGAGGAATTACGGTTTTAAAAAAACTAATTATTAAAGGTAGAATTTTAGACCAACACACATTTTCCTTGATTTGAGCCCATACTTAGATATAATTTGTTGATGAAAACCTGAAGGTTGCTTTAAAATGAAGTATAATCAAAAAAACAAGGAGGTATGATGAATTTGCCATTTGGTGAGATAAAGAATAATCTGTTAATAATGAAATTTTCAACGGCAGATTATTCAATTGCTTCAGTTTTAGCAGCGATAAAGATCCATCTTGATGTGATTGAAGAGATGGGTGTCTTATTTTTAGGTGCCCAGACCGAGGTCGTTGCCGGACCAACCCCGGTATTCCAGCCGGTTCCGGTTGTTGCACAATTTGAGTATACAGGTAAGGGTGATGCCAAACAAACGCTTGAAAAGGTCTATAAACTCGTCTGGCAGGGGATAGTGAATTCATTCCCTGATGAAACCTGTTGGTCTCAGGCAAAACAGGCATATGCAGAGTTTATCGCAGCACAGGCAGATTTATTGAGGGCAAGGGTTGAGGCAAGTAAAGAGTAAATACCTAAATACCTAAAGATGTGATGATACTACTATTTTGTTTATTGTCTCTTACTGCTGACCTGCGCTGGGTTGAAGTTGATGTTTCCCTGTGGCAGGACGGCAGGGCAGACTTTGTCTATAAAATCCGCTGGAATGTCATCTCTGGTTCAATGAGTGCATTCTATCTTGAAGGGCTATCAGTTGAACCATTCTTTGACTGCCAGAATTCCTATGCCCTTGATGAATATAATATTAAATATCCAATAGATATAAAAGACCTCGGTGCTGGTAAGTATGATATTGTCCTCAGTAAGGGAAAGAGATATGGTCCTGGTCAGATTACATATATCATCCATTTTGGCGGTGATTTAGGCAGGAGCAAAAATCTTGCTGTAACCCAGAGTGAATTTGGTGAACTTGTCGTATTACACTGGGCACCGCCCCAGTGGGATGAGCCAATGGATCATTATACAGTCAATGTGTATTATCCCATAGAGGTGAAGGGGAAGCAGGTGAATCCGGATGATTATGGCTTTCGCACCGAGAAATTTATGAATGAAAGGTATCTACTGGATTATTTTGGACAGGAGTCAAAAGGGAAATATTATTTTGCGGTCCGCATTCACAAAGAAAATGTGGCGACGATGGAAAAGATATTGATAAAACAATATATTCCATCAAGTTATTTCAATGCAGAAAAGTTTGGCAGGATTGAGATAAAACCCGAGCGAAAGAAGAAATTCTTTATTCCCTATGAATTGATCTATATGATATTTTCTATAATACCCTACCTGGTTTATTCTAATAGAAAGGCAGAGAAGATAAGAGGACTTTATAGCAATATCCAGAGCCTGCAGTGGCTCAGGACCGACTGGGTTCCACCAAAGATTGAGGTCGCTTCATTCAGAAAATCCGGCAAGGTGGCAAAACTCGATTTGATTGAGGCCGCGATATTTTTAGATTATCCGGTGAATAAGGTCTTTACGATCATTGCGGAGAAGTTGCAGAAAGATGGTGTCTTGAGTATCTTAAATTACAACCCAATTAAACTATCGGTTCTGCAGAGGCCATCGGGATTGAAATACTATGAGTCAATTTTCCTTGATGCAATAAAGAGCGATGGCACAATGGATGAGGCAGGATTGAAGGCATTGGTGATGCAGATTGTAGAAAATATCCAAACAAAGGCATGGGATTGTGACTTAGAGGCAACAAAGGCATATTACACAGAAAAGATAGGCTCACCAGATGTGGAAGAGCCAATAGATGAAGATTACGACGATATGTCCTATTATTATTATTTGAGACGGCGTCCTTTTGACCGGCAGGATAGATATCAACAGATGGAAGAAGGTTTTGTCATATATGGTGCGCCAATAAAGGACTATTCAACATTTATCCGTTCTGATGCCTGCCATAGTGCCTGTTATGTCCATACTGCCTGCCATGATGCTTGCCATTCTGCCTGCCACTCAGCCTGCCATTCTGCCTGCCACAGTGCCTGCCACAGCGCTTGCCATTCTGCCTGTGTGAGTGGAGGGGCAAGGTGATAGTCCAATACCTAAAATCCAAAATGCCTAAATACCTAAATAAAATGACGAAAAGTCCAAAATACCTAAAAGAAAAGATGGATTTAAACTGGGTGGATGGATTTATAAAAGAGATAAGGCCTTATATTTATGTCCGGAGGGCGGATAATCTCTTGATTCTCATTCCCAATCAGGTCTATAAGTTGAATCAATCAGGGGTTGAAATCCTAAATTTTTTGCTTAAAGGGAATTCAATCAATAGTCTTCTTCATACGGTGGGTGATGATGAGATAAAGAGAAAAGAATTGTATTATTTCTTCTGTGATTTGAGGGCAGTTGTGAGTGGATGCTTAATTGAAGGTGAAAAGAGGGAGGCAGTCGCATACTATGAATTCAATGGTGATTTGAATGAATATCCGGTTCTTTCCGAGATTGCAGTCACTTATCGGTGCAATCTCAATTGTGAATTCTGCTATGTTGGACATAAGGATTACCCTGAACTTGGCACATCGGACTTTAAAAAAATCATCTTCAAAATATATAGTGAGGCAAATGTGCCATCGGTTAGTTTCACTGGTGGTGAGCCATTATTGAGAAATGATATTGTATCACTCGTTGAATATGCCCATAAAATAGGGTTGTGGACAAATTTGATAACAAACGGCACATTGTTTGAAAAGAAACTTGTTAAGTCATTAAAAAAAGCCGGTTTGAATAGTGCCCAGGTGAGTTTAGAAGGACCGAATAAAGCGATACACGATGCGATTACCAATATTGATGGTGCCTTTGAGAAGACGATTAAGGGAATAAAAAATCTACTTGAACAGGGTATACCAGTCCATACAAATACTACGGTCTCAAGGCATAATATCCATCATCTTGAGGGGATATTATTGTTGATAAAATCGCTCGGTTTGAAGAGGTTATCAATGAATCTTGTCATCCCCTGTGGCACAGCAGGAGATAGAGAGAACTTATGGGTCTCATATTCAGAGATGGGTAAATATATTCTAAAGGTCAAACACCTCGCAGAAAGGGAGAACATCAAATTTTTGTGGTATTCGCCAGTGCCTATATGCGAATTCAATCCCATTGCCTATGGACTTGGCAATAAGTCCTGTGCCGCGATAACCGGGCTTCTGAGTGTTGACCCGATGGGGAATGTGCTACCGTGTTCATCATGGAATGAGCCGGTTGGTTCCTTGTTGAAAAAAAGTTTCAGAGAAATCTGGAATTCTCCGATGTTGAGTTTTTTTAAGAAGGCTGATTATGCACCAGAAGAATGCCATCAGTGTCTTGATTTCAAAGCCTGCAAGGGTGCCTGTCCGTTATTCTGGAAGGTTCTTTCTAGGGGAGCCGCTTCCAGCGGCGATAAGGGGTCGCGATTAGAAATCGCTCCTACAGGTAATTTTTCAGCTCGCGGCTGGGAAGCCGTTCCCACAGGGGATTGTTAAAGGTGTATACCTATTATATTCTCGGAAAAATTTCACCTAAACTGAGGAATCTCCTTACCATCCTTCTCTTTTTTACAGGATTTTCCCTGCAATTGAGTTCAAGGAATATTCTTGCTGGCTTACCATTTATTATATTTTGTGTGGCGATAAATTTTGTGAGGAATTTTTATATTAAACCGATTCGTGCCCTGCGCTATGAATGGAAAGAGGTGACACCCGACAGGATTGACCAGGTAGAAAAACATTGTGCTCGCCTTAAAAAGATTTCAGGTGGTAACTGGGGTTGTGTGGCATTTGTAATAATAGTCATTTTGTTGATCACTATAGGCATTCCAATAATGGGAATTTTAGGAACTAGGGATACCGTCTTCCCAATCGTAGCAATCATAGTTGATTCCATTATCCTTTTTGTTGGTCTGGGACTCAGTGGAGGAAGTTCCGTATGGATACCTAATAGTATTGATATCAAAATACCGATAATCAAACGAGTCCTAAATCATCCGGTCTTCAGTAAAGACCCAAATCTCAAAATCATTCCTTATCTTGAGGTGGGTGAGACAAAGGATGAGACATTTCCCAATGATACGAGAATTTTGATTAAATTTAAGGACGCCCCGCAAGATTTTATCGGTCTCCAGTTCCAGATTTCAATAAATAATGTTCAGGGAAGGGCTTATCCTTATTGTTACTGTGTCATCATCGCACGGCCTGATTTTAGACTCTTCAATAGATTCAACCCCGCCCAGATAAAGGGAATTACAATAGAAACTGAAAAGAGCAAGGATGTGGATGTGATTGTTATCCGTCAGACAACCACAAAGAATACAGGTTATCATACAAATGCCTCTGCCCAGGATTATATCTTGGGCACGGGTATAGAAATCGTTAAAAAATTATTTTGATCAGGTAATAAAATAATCCACACCCATCAGGACTTTATTAATATAGATTCCATTGCCTCCAGTAAATCAGAATAAAAATAAAAAGAACCAAAGACAATAATGATAGTTCTATCATTTATTTTTTCTGATAGGTGCTTTAAGGCGTTTTTCATTGAGCCTGCAATGATAATATTTTTTTGATAATCCTTTGCTTTTTTAAAAATTTCAAACGGCTCCATTGTACGAGGATTGTTTGTTTTAACAAGGATGACTTCTTTTGCCATGGGGAAAATATTTTTTATCGCATAATCAATATCCTTGTCTTTATTACAGCCAAAGATGATATAAAATCCTTCTTTGTTCATTCTTATTAAGGGGAGAATTGAAGAATCATCCCTCCTTTCTGTAGAGGGCGATTTAAATAAATTCTTAGGGGAGAGTTTTAGCATCGCAATGTTATCTTTCAATGCCCTAAACGAATCTTCATTATGGGCAACATCATAAATAATTAAGGGTCTTTTTGATAAAATTTCAAACCTGCCTGAAAGTTTTGCATTTTTTATTCCGGATTTTATACTTGAAATCTTGATTTTAAAGCCCCTATTTTTTAATTCCAACAAAACCGCCAGGGCAATCTGTAGGTTTTCAATCTGGTGCCTGCCTAAAAGTGGTAATAATACATCAAATTTACCCAGTGCACCATTAATACTCAGCTTCGTTCCATATATTGTCATATTTTTAATCTTTATTTTATGCAAGTCATCAGCAAAGATAATGCTATGGTTCCTTTCAAAAGCAACCTTTTTTAGAACTCTATTGACTGAAGGTCGCTGATGGATGGTGATACAAATCCCCTTTGTTTCCCCTTTTTCCGAATAGGAATTAAGGGGGATAGTAATGATTCCTGCCTTTTCATAGGCAATCTGGTCTAATTTATTACCCAGAAGATTCATATGGTCATAACCAATTCTGGTAATTACCGGAATGTGAGAATCAAAGACGTTTGTCGCATCAAGCCTGCCACCAAGTCCGACTTCTAAAACAGCGAAGTCCACTTTTTTTTCAACAAAATGCATAAAAGCAAGTGTCGCAAGGACTTCAAAAAAAGTCCGGGCACCGATGCGGGTTTGGAAATTGATATATGGTTTTATCAACCCGATATATTTTGCCATTTCCTCTTCCGGAATTTCCTGATTATTAATTCTTATCCGTTCGGTAATTCTCATTAAATGGGGAGAGGTAAAGAGGCCCACTTTATAGCCGCTGGCAATCAAACAGGAATTAATCATTGTGGCAGTTGAACCCTTTCCTTTTGTGCCCGCGATTAGTATTACATTCTTTAATTTCTTATGGGGGGAATCGAGTCTTTGCAGAAATTTTTTGTATGCCACAAGGTCGTATTTATAACCAGGAACTTTTTCATAGTTCACTAAAGAATTCAAAAATTCTTCAACCTTCATTGCCTGTATTTTAATGAAAAATGCATTTGTGTCAATAATGGTAGAGATGAATGAAGAATTGTTGGCGCTTTTGTTTTATTGACATTCTTTAGTTTTTTCAATATAATGGAGTATGGAAAATGCCCGTAATGCTTACAAAAAAATCCTTGATTCACTGCAAAGGGTGGCAAATGGAGACCTGACAACGGAACTTGTTTTACAAACCGATGACCCGGACCTTATTGCGATTGCACGTGGTTTCAACAAAATGATTCACAATCTAAAAGTTAGTATAGGCGAATTAAGGGAGTCAAACCGCCAAACAGAAATTATTTACAGAAGGCTGAAGAAAATCTTTGACGGAAGCAGAGATGTTATTATCTTTATCAATAAATACGGCACAATTGTTGACATCAACAACAGCGTGAAAGATATCCTCGGTTATGAACCTGATGATTTAATTGGTAAACACTTTGCAAAGGCAGGAGTGGTTTCAGAAGAAGAGATACCACGGCTGCTGGAAAGATTTGGTCTTGCTATTAAGAAGGGTATCGGTAAAGAATTGATGGAATTAAGATTCAAAACAAAAGATGGCAAAAAACTTTGTATGGAAGTGAGTATGAAATTGGTGGGAAGCGGAGAAGAAGTTGAAGGCGTGATAGCGGTTTTACGGGATATTACTAAACACATACAGGTAGATGCAAAATTGAAGGAAGAGAAAGAAAAACTGCGTTCTATCATATCCTCAATTGAAGACCTCGTTTTAATTGTGGATAAAGACTTACACTTGATTGAATATTATCAATCTTTACTATCTCGCGAAAATATTGTTTTTGCTTCCATAAAAAATTATATTGGTAAATCTATAAAAAACTTTTTTCCAAAATCAATTGCCTCAGAAGTAGAAAAAACAATTCAGTATTGTATAAAGACCAAAGAGACACAACAGATTGATTATCCAGTATCGGCGCAGAAGAAGACTTTATGGTTTAGTGCAAGGATATCACCACTTGAAGATTTGGATAAAAATATAACAGGAGTATCAATTTTAATTGGTGATATTACTGAACAGATTGATATGGAAAAGGCGCTGGAAAAGGCAGAAGAGAAGTATAGAAAAATCTTTGAGCATTCGCCCCAGGGTTTGATAATTCTTGATGCCGAAGGTCGTATTGTGGATGTCAATAAAAAGTTGTGTGAATGGCTTGGATATAACCGGGCAGAAATGATTGGAAAAGACCATCTTATGTATCCATTTTTAACAAAATCAGGCAAGATAATGGCAATGAGGAAGTTTATCCAGAGATTATCAGGAAAGTTTGTTCAGCCATATGAACTTGAATTTGTAGCAAAAGATGGAAACATATATATTGGCGAAATAGATGCCAGGCCAATCAAAGACGAGAAGGGGGATATTGCATTACTTGTTGTGATGGTTACTGATGTGACAAAAAGACGCTAAATCCCTCCTATTGGTTTCATCTTCAAGGCAATGTCAATTGCCGGGGCAGAATGGGTGAGAGCACCGATTGAGATAAAATCAATGTCAAGGTCAGCATAATTGATAATGTTATCAAGATTGACGCCACCGCTCACTTCAATTTCAATCTTCAGCCCTGAACCACGCACAAGTTTTATTGCCTGGTCAATCTGTTCAAGACTCATATTATCAAGCATAACCCGGTCAACTTTTAACCCGACCGCCTCTTTTAATTCATCAATTGTTTTGACCTCAACCTCAATAAATAATTTTTTCTTTTTGCTATTTCTTCTTACTCCATTTACTGCATTTGTGATACTGCCCGCAATTTCAATGTGATTATCTTTTATCAGAACCATATCATAAAGACCAAATCTGTGGTTGTATCCGCCGCCAGTCTTAACCGCATATTTTTCTAATATTCTTAAACCCGGTGTTGTCTTTCTTGTATCCATAATTTTTATTTTATCACCGACTGTTTTTACAAACTTCCGTGTCAGAGTGGCAATTCCGCTGAGTCGCTGCAAAAAATTTAAAGCAGTTCTTTCCGCCTTCAGACAGCTTCCAGAAGGACCGATAATGGTTGCAATTGTCATCCCCGGGGTGAATTCTGTCCCATCTTTCATTTTAGGTTCAAAACTAATATTCCTATCTACCTCTTCAAAAACAATACGGGCAATGTCAATTCCACAAAGAACACCATCTTCCTTTGGGAAGATTATACCCAGCGTCTGTGAATCAGGCGGGACAATTGAGTCGGTCGTGATATCACCCTTACCAACATCTTCTTTTAATGCATTTCTTACTATTTTTCTTATTTTGTTTTCAAAATTTTTAATATTGCCTCCTTGTCATAAATTTCTAATTTTTTTTATTATATCGTCTCTCACTCATTTCCATTTTCTTTCTTATCTCTTTTATTTTATCTCTAAGTTCAGCAGCCCTTTCAAATTCCATAAGGGATACTGCATCTGCCATTTCTTTATATAACCTTTCTATTTCTTCAAAAGAATCTGCTTCTTTTTTATCTTCAGATAATAATCTATCTGCCACTGATGTTGCCTTGAGAATTTCTTCTTTTGTTTTTACAATACTGCGGGGTGTGATACTATGAATTCTATTATATTCCAGTTGTTTATTCCTTCTTCTTTCCATTTCGGCAAGTGCCCGCTTCATAGAATCGGTTATTTCATCTGCATATAAAATTACCTTGCTTCTGACATTCCGTGCAGCACGTCCCGCAGTCTGAATCAAAGACCTTTCGCTCCTTAAAAACCCTTCACGGTCAGCATCAAGGATTGCAACGAGTGCAACCTCAGGAAGGTCAAGCCCTTCCCGCAAAAGATTTATGCCTACCAGAACATCAAATTCACCGAGTCTTAGACCACGGAGAATTTCTACTCGTTGCAAGGCATCAATCTCGGAATGCATATAACGAACCTTTATTCCTATTTCATTTAGATACTGGGCGAGTTCTTCAGCCATCCTTTTGGTCAGAGTCGTCACCAATACCCGTTCATTATTTGAGACATGCTTCTGAATTTCATTAATCAAATCGTCAACCTGATTACTCGCTGGTTTCACAACAACCTGGGGGTCAACGATACCTGTGGGTCTGACAATCTGTTCTACAATTCGGTTTTTGGATTTCTTTATCTCCCATTCTGCCGGTGTTGCTGAGACACAAATCGCCTGATTGATAAGAGATTCAAATTCTTCAAATTTTAATGGTCTGTTTTCCAATGCGGACGGGAGTCTGAACCCGTATTCAACAAGGGTTACTTTTCTTGAATGGTCCCCTTCATACATTCCTTGAATCTGGGGGATTGTTACATGGGATTCATCAATTACCATTAAGAAATCTTTTGGAAAATAATCTATCAAACAGAAAGGTCTCTCACCCGGTTTTCTGCCTGAGAGGTGCATTGAGTAATTCTCTATGCCCGGACAATAACCGAGTTCCAGTAACATTTCACAATCAAATAATGTGCGCTGGAGCAGTCGCTGTGCCTCAAGTAGTTTGCCCTGTCTTTCAAGTTCGGCAACCCGATTCTCAAGTTCAATCTTTATATTTTTCACCGCTTCTTCAATTCTTGGTCTGGTTGTTATGAAGTGTTTTGCCGGGAAGACGATGACTTCATCCAGTTGTTTGATTGACTTTCCGGTCAGGGGGTCAATGATACTTATTTTCTCAATGAAGTCATCAAAGAACTCTACCTTTATTGCATTTTTCTCATCGGCAGGATATATATCAATAATGTCGCCGCGAACACGAAAAGTTCCGGGTGTGAACTGAATATCATTTCGTTTATATTGAATACTTACAAGTTGGTTCATCAAAGATTCCCGGCCCTTTTCTAAATCTTTTTTTAGAAAAACAACAAGTTCTTTTACTTCATCAGGCGAACCAATATTATAAATGCAGGAAACCGAAGCAACAATTATGACATCATTTCTTGTTAAAAGGGAGGATGTTGCCTTCAATCGGAGGCGTTCAATCTCTTCATTTATAGATGCGTCCTTTGCTATATACAAATCACTTTCCGGTACATAAGCCTCGGGTTGATAATAATCATAATAAGAGATAAAATATTCAACTGCATTATCCGGAAAGAAAGATTTGAATTCACTGTATAACTGGGCTGCCAGGGACTTATTGTGAGAAATGACCAGGGTTGGTTTTTGTACTTGTTCAATTACATTAGCAATAGTAAATGTTTTTCCTGAACCCGTGACACCAAGCAGGGTTTGAAACTTGTATCCCGCCTTAATGCCCTGAATCAATTTTTCAATTGCCGCAGGCTGGTCTCCGGCGGGCTTGAAATTAGATATTAGTTTAAATTTCACGCTTCAAGATTTTAAATGACATGGCAGGTAAAGATATTCTTAATTGTTGGGTTGTTACTATTATTTTTTCTCCGGTAATAAGATTTGTATAAGTTCCGTTCCAGACCGGTAGGACGGTATAACTTTGACTATCACCACTATTGATTATTACAATTATCCCGCTACGGTCATAGGCATAGACACGATTTATGTCATTTACATATAAGGGAAAAAAGTATTTGCTGCTGATTATTGGGTTACTCTTGCGTATGTTTATCAACTTTTTTATTTCTTCAAGGATTAAGCGGTTTTGTTTTTCATATTCCCACGGAAAACTTCCCATATTTAAAAACTTACCGTCTTTCATTCCGACTTCATCTCCGTATGTCAAAACTGGTGAGCCACAGAATGTGAAAAGAAATGCATAGATTAATGAAAGTGTACCTGTTTCTGCTATATTTGATATCCTAATATTAAAATCACTCAGATCAATGAGGTTCGTAAGATGTATCTGCGAGGGCGTGAAAAAGATGTTTTTTCTCAACTCGCTATCAAATTCACTCGTGGAAATGGTATTGTTGACAAAATAATTTATTATCAACTCACCTATCTTTTTATTCACGGTCCCATCAAATCCATTGATGCCCAGATTCTCTGAGCCGCCAAGTATGAGGACATTGGGATATTTTTTCTTAAGGGAACTCTTAAGGATGCGAACAAAATCTGGTTCTAATTTTGAATCTTCGCCGATGTATACGCCATCAAATCCAAAATGCAACCAGTAATCAATATAGCCAATTAAAAAAGCCTGGACTGAAGGGTCTTTCAAGTTCAATTTAGGGAAACGAGCATCGTTGAGCCAACAATCATAATTGGGTGGAGATGTTTTGATCGGGATAGTGTGAATTGAATACCAGTTATAATATTTTGAGGCCGCACCATTTTTTATTATATCCTGGAAACCAACAAAATCTGTTCCCGTATGAGTGGCAATGAACTTTAATATTATATGCTTTTTCCGTAAATGGATTTCGTTTATTAGATCCTTCAGTTTAATCGTATCCCCCAATTGTGTATCAAGGCTTGTATAATCGCGCAGGTCATATTTATGATTCGAGCGGGCTGACAGAATCGGTTGGAGAAATAATATATCAAAATTTAAAGAATCAAGGTATGGTAATTTTTCAATAATGCCGCTTATATCACCACCATAAGTATAATCTTTATCGGGAGGTTTGCCCCAGGGCGCGACATTCCGGGGATCATTGGTTGGGTCTGCATTATAAAACCCATCCGGGAAAATGCTGTAATAAACTTTACCATATGCCCACTCCGGAATTATCAATGGGGGTTGCGGGCATTTGAATGTACCGGCCTGGGGTAAAAGTAGAGAATCACTTTTATCTCGCACAAATATTTGGTAATTGAAAGATGTATCAAACCGTCCAACATCGGCAACGAAATAGTCGTATTTATTATCCTGAAAACCGAGATTCATTTTCATTTTTTTATTAGTGTAAACAACATAGGCTTCAAGCACCATTCCTTTGTTGGCGCGTAGTTTTATTTCACCCATCCAGGGATTGGCATAAAAATATTATCCGGGTTATGGTTCAGGGCATCAAATCCGATACCATTTGCCAGGGCAATAAAGACTATTATTTTAATGTATATTAACTTCATCCATAGAATTTTACACAATGCAAAAGATTTGTCAATAGGGCGATTTAAATCAAAAATAATCTTACCGAAAGTGGGTTATTTAATCAAAATAGAATATCTTACCCAACCACTTGAAAACATAGGCACCCCTGGATATAT
>CBFGJP010000066.1:0-14793 GCA_965649105.1 Caldifarciminota bacterium | reverse complement strand
GTAAAGAGAATGACTACTAATTCAAACCTGCAATTCCCTTATTATTCGCCTGCGAATCTTAATTTATTTTGGGTAAGATCTTATTTTGATGAAAGACGGGTATATCTGTTCACAGGGGGAGTATATCTTTTCAGCATAAGAGAAAGGCTCACAACTGTCACCGAACTCATTGCCATTGCCAGTCCGGCAAGTTCAGGTTTGAATGTTATTTTAAAGAATGGATACAGAATACCTGCAGCAACAGGAATCAGAATTAAATTATAAAAGAAAGCCCAGAATAAGTTCTGCTTTATGCGTAGCATTACCCTCCTTGCAAGTTGAATTGTGGCAACAACATCGGTAATCTTATTTTTTATTAGAACTATATCACCGCTCTCTATTGCAATATCTGTGCCACTGCCTATCGCAATTCCTAAATCTGATTGGGCAAGTGCTGGTGCGTCATTTATTCCATCTCCAACGAATGCTACTATTTCACTATCTTTTTGTAATTTTTTTATCTCATCAGACTTATCTTTGGGTAAAACTTCGGCAATAAATCTTTCAATTCCCAGTTCCCGGGCAACCGCCATTGCAGTCTGTTTATTATCACCGGTGAGTATTATCGGTATGAGGCGTATCTTCTTTAAATCCGCTATTGCCTGTTTTGCCTCAGGTTTTATTGTATCAGCAATGGCAATTACACCGATAAATTTTTCATCAAAACCAACAAAGACCAGGGTTTTACCTTGATTTTCAAGTCCTTTTATATCATTTTCTACATCTTCAGAAATAATTATTCCATTCTCTTGAAGAAAATTTTTACTACCAACAATTGCGAATTTATCTTCAATAAATCCTTTGATTCCTTTACCCTCTATATTCTCTAAATCTCTTGGTTCAACTAATTCTATATTCAATTCTCTTGTACGGTGCATTATTGCCTCAGCAAGAGGGTGGAGGGAGTTCTTTTCAAGACTTCCGGCAATCTTTAGAATCTTTATTTCCATATTTTCTTTTTTCTCTCTACTCTCTACTTGCTCCTTGTTACTACTCATTATATCAGTTACTTCTGGTCTTCCTGTGGTTAGTGTTCCGGTCTTATCAAATACTACAGTTGTAATCCTTTCTGCAATCTCCAGCGCTTCACCATTTTTAATCAAAATCCCAAGTTCCGCACCCCTGCCAATACCTACGGTCACCGCAGTCGGTGTAGCAAGTCCCAGGGCACAGGGACAGGCTATAACAAGAATAGAGATAAAAATAGTGAGTGCAAAATGTAGATTCGCACCAAAGACAAAATACCACAAACTAAAAGAGATTATGGCAATAATTAGAATCACAGGAATGAAATAACTGACGATTTTATCTGCAATCTTTTGGACTGGCGGTTTTGACCCCTGTGCCTCTTCAACGAGTTTGATGATTTGGGATAGGAGTGTCTCCTTCCCAACCTTCGTTGCCCGAAATTTTATTACACCATTTTTATTGATGGTCCCACCGACGACTTTATCGCCTTTTTTCTTTAATACTGGAATCGGTTCACCGGTAATCATAGATTCATCAACTGAGCTAACTCCATCAATCACTTCGCCATCGGTCGCTATTCTCTCACCAGGTCTTGAAATTATTAAATCATTTACCTGGACATCCTCAATCGGAATTTCAACCTCTAAACCATCACGCACCACAATAGCCGTCTTTGGTTTTAGTCCAATCAATTTTTTAATCGCCTCAGATGTTCTTCCTTTTGCTTTTGCTTCAAGATACCTGCCCAATGTTAAAAATGTAGCGAGTAAGACTGCAGTTTCATAAAATAGAAATTCTTTATTAAGAATGAGATTAAAGGTGCCCATCATACTCGCAATATAGGCAACACCAATTCCCATTGAATACATAACATCCATATTTAAGGTTTTATTCTTCAATGCCTGAAACCCTGCCTTGAAAATCGGTGCACTGATATAAATAAAAGTAGGAGTGGAAATTATAAATAAAATATAGTGCAGGGGAAGATTGATATGGTACACTGGAATATACATCAGAACCATTAAAGGAATGCCAATTACAAAACCGATTATAAACCTTATTTTCTTTGCATTTTGTTCTTTCTCTCTTAATTTCTTTTCTTTCGCTTCATCTAATTCTTCAGAGACTCCGAGAAATTGATAACCCGAATCCTCTATTGCCTTTTTAATCTTGTTGATATCAACAATTGTTGGGTCATAGGTGACCGATGCCTTTTCAGTGGCAAGATTGACCATAACATCAATCGTGCCATCAAGATTTTTCAAAGAATTCTCAATGGTATTCACACACATTGCACAGTGCATTCCACCGACTTTTATGATTTTCTTTGCTTCGTTTTTCATAAAATTATATCTCACTTTAAAAATTTCTCGTCCGTTGGAAAACTACCGAGTTTAATCTTTTTGGCTGCACCCGGCAACAAGATTTTTAATCCCATTCCGAGATAATATATTTTTGCAGGAATATCCATTGCCCGTGCAGTCTGTGCCAGAACTAAAGGTGCATATTGCCTCTCTGGCTGGTCAGAGGTCTGGACATAGAGGATAAATTTTGTTTCTAACATATTGCCTCCCTTGTTTGCTTATAAAAGCCTTGCCCTACAGTAATTTTTTCGTCCGACTGAAGTCGGACGCTACATTGCTCATTTTTTCCTGATTAGAAATTTTAAGATATTCCCTTCTTTCTCAATCTTCAGCAGTTCATTACCAGTTCGCTTGCAGAACGCTTTGATGTCTTCCTCCGCAGCAGGGTCGTCTGCGATTAGTTCAAGGATATCCCCAGAATTTAATTTATCAAGGGCCTCTCTCGTTTGGAATATTGGCTGGGGGCAGAATAGACCAACACAGTCAATGCTGACATTTGGTTTCATTTCTATATCCGTATATAAAGACGATAGAGAATTGAATCAGTTACACAAAAGTAGCGTCCATAATCAAATGGGCTGTATTTTTCTTCCATCCGCCATACAGCGTGGCGGATGGACGGTGCTATTATACTAAATTTCCTCAAGTAGGGTTGAGAATGTGTCGTGATGCCCTTCTTCGTCGGTCAGTATATTTTCAAATAGTTTACGGGTAACTTCATCACTTTCTTGTCGTGCCTTTTCAATTATCTCTTTATACAATTTTATTGCACCTTCTTCGTCTTTTTTGTCCTGTTCAATCATCTCTTTAAGTGTCTCACCAACATTTATTGGTTCAGGCTTTGTTGTCGGCTTGCCACCGAGATAATTTAATCTTTCTGCAATTGCTTCAGCGTGTTTCATCTCGGTTATAGAAATTTTTCTCAATTCATCTTTTACCGCAAACCCTTTGACACCTACCCATTGAACATGTTGCCACATATACTGAATAGCAACTTGAAGTTCACGGGCAATTGCTCGATTCATTAAGTCAAGCAGTTCTTTTGATGCCATACGCTCTCCTTATTATTTTTTTGTAACTTTTTTCTTTTTCGGCACCATTTCAGTTCCACAGCAGATAATCGGGTGTGCTTCTGCACATCCACATACATTATCTACTGTTACTGAAAGTCCACAGACCTTGCATACATATTTTGTGCCTTTTTTTATAGATGTCTTCTTTTCTTTCTTCATATCTCCTCTTTGTTTAATTATTAACGCCTAATATTTTTTCCAGAAATATTGGTTCAGGTAGTGCACCTTCAAATTGAACGGTTTCGTTTATCACGGTTTTGGGCACGGCAAATACATTGTATCTTTGACTCAAATGTGGAAATTCCTGGGCGTTTATCGTCTCAGCGGTTATCAATTCATTTTCCATAGCAAATTTAAATGCAGTCATCGCTGACTGAGGGCAATAAGGACAGGTCAAGGTTACAAAGACCCGGATGTGAATAGGTTTTGTCAGGTTTTTTAATTTTTCTTTAATTTCCGTTGCCAATCCTGTATCTCGCTGGGAAACGAATTTGATTGTTTCAATCAAAGTGGAAAATTCATATCCAGCAGGCATCCCATAGAATCTAATTCCATAATCAGTATCACCTTCTATCACATTTGCGGGAATTTTATCAATCTTATATTTCTCTACTTTATCTTTATCCCTCAAATAGTCATAAATCTCAATGTTAATCTTATCACTCAGACCCGCCAATTCCTCCATCAACATTCTATTGTCCCTGCAATTTTCACACTCCAGTGTTGGCATCACTATCGGTGATTCCTGTGTGAAGACAACAATTTTAACTGGTTCCTTCAGCCCCTCAAAGATTTTTTTGACCTCATTTCTCACATTTTCTTCAAGGAGACTCATTTCTTCCTCCTTTTGTTATCTTCTCCGCAATGCGGGCATTTTTCAAATTGATTATTAAAGAGTTTTTTACATTTAGGGCAGATAATGAGTTCCACATTACAGCTCGTGCAGAAAATTGGTTCAAAGCACTTCATCAATAATTCACTATCACAAAACGGACATTTACACTTTTCCTGCATCTTTCTGCTCCTTCTTTTTTAAATAATCCTCAATCGCCTTGTGGAGCGCATCTGCACCGAGATTAGAACAGTGCATCTTATTTGGTGGTAGACCGCCGAGTTCTTGGGCAACAAGTTCGTTTGTTATCTTCAGTGCCTCTTCTATTGTCTTTCCCATTGCCATCTCACTCACCATTGAGGATACTGCTATCGCAGCACCGCAACCAAAGGTCTTGAATTTTATGTCAACAAGTCTGTTATCCTTGACTTTTATATAAAATGTCATCATATCTCCACATACGGGATTGCCAACTTCACCAATCCCGTCTGCATCCGGAATTTCACCCACATTACGTGGATGCTGAAAATGGTCCATTACTTTTTCAGAATAAAAGGGCATAAACCTCCTTGCTTTCGCTCGTCAGTATAAAGGCGTAAACTGGGCATCAGCCCAGAAATCTTCTTTTAATAAATCCATCTGTTTTGTAATTGCCTCAAGGTGTTTTTCTTCCCATTTCTGCAACTGGCTAAAAAAGTCTTTTGCCACAGGGTCGTCGGATTCTTCTTTCATCTTTCTGTAAAAATCTATTGAATTTGATTCTAAAAGCGCAGCAATACTCAATGCCGACATTTCAAAATGCCGTTCTTTTATGCGTGTTTTTATTTCATAAGTAAAGATTGGGCTTTCGCCCACAAAACTTGATGGTGCTCCAAGTTCATACTTTGAAAGCCAGTTATTTTCTTTTAGCAGGTAGTCATATTGCTTTTTTAATTCATTAAAATGTTTTATTTCGTCTTCAGCAAGGCTTTTGAAAACCTGTTTACCTTTGCTGTCATCAGTCTTTTCCGCAGCAATCCTGTAGAATTCTATACCATTAAGTTCGGTTTGCATTGCTATCTTTAATCCCTCTATTGCCTTTTTTACTTCCATAAAACCCCCTATTCTCTTTCTCCTTCCATTGTAAACTCTCTAATTCCAAACCAGAATCCGGTCTGTTCAATGTGGTCTATTTCTGCTTGTATCAGATCATAATGTGATTCCTCCATTTCAATAATTCGGTCAAATATTTTTATCGCCTCCGGGTCATTTAGAAATTTTTTATTTTCATTGTAAAACTCAATGGACCTCTTTTCTAAATCAAGTGCCGTCTTTAATGCAGAGAGTTCATCCATACCTTCTTCACCCTTGGTTTTGTCTATATTTCTAACCTTCGGCGCAATTTTTTCAATTGTGGATTCAGGGATATTCTCACATACCCAGGTTTTGTTACACAATATACTATCAAGTTCTTTTTCCAGCACTTCCATATGAAGATATTCATCTTTAGCCAATTTGATGAACATATTCTTTCCAGTAGAATCCTTCGTTTTAAATGCAAAATCAAGATAACTAACAACACCATTCTTTTCTATTTTGATACCAGTCTTCAGAATCTCTACTCCCTTTTCCATTTTTACTCCTTTATGTTATTCTATACAATTTAGACAAATAGTCAAGCCGAAGGTTAAATACAATTCGTAATTATTCCAAAATTAAAATAATTTTAATTTAGCATTGAAATAGAAATTCTTTTTCCAAAAACTTGAATTTTTTTAGAAATTGGATATAATCTATTATGCGCTTATATGAATACGAAGGTAAGATGCTCTTTCGGAGAAAAAAGATTCCTGTTCCTGATGGTGTGGTTGTTGATAAAGATTCATTCGGGGAGTTAGATAAAATTGTCTATCCAGTGGTAATAAAGGCACAGGTTTTTTTGGGAGGCAGGGGAAAGGCAGGGGTAATCCAATTTGCTAACAACAGGGGAGAGGCAGAGAAAAAGATTAACGAGATGTTGGGCAAAAAACACGGACCTTTTGTTATAGAAAGGGTTCTAATTGAAAGGAAGGTTGATGTTGAAAAAGAACTATATCTCTCTGCACTCATTGATAGAATTGCACACAAACCGCTTTTGATGATATGTAAACAGGGTGGCGTGGAGATAGAAGAGGCTGCTAAAATAAGTCCGCAGGAAATAAAAAAATACTATTTTAATCCCGGTGAAAAGATATTAGATTATCAGGCAAAAAGGATTGCGGGTGAATTAGGATTTAGTGGTGATTTATTAACTGTGATGGCAAATATTATATTCAATCTTTATAATCTTTTTATTGACTATGATTGCAAACTCGCGGAGATTAATCCACTTGTTATCACAAATGATAAAAAAATATATGCCCTTGATGCCAAGGTTGATTTAGATGAGGATGCGATGTTTAGGCATCCTGAATTAAGAGAGATGGGGATTGTTGCGAGAAATGAGATAGGCGAATTAACCGAGCGGGAGAAGATTGCAAAGGCAGCGGGTATTCCTTATGCGGATGTTGACCCTGATGGTGATATTGGTGTATTTCCGGGTGGTGCTGGGTTTGGTATTGCGGCATTGGATTTGATAACCCATTACGGTGGCAGACCTGCCAATTTTATGGATTCTGGCGGTGCACCAACCCAGGAAAAATTAAAGGCTATGCTCGGACTGTTAATGAATAATCCAAAGGTTAAGGTTATCTTTGGTGCAAGATTTGGGGGAATATCAAGATGTGATGACTGGGCAAAGGCAATTGTGCAATATGTCCTTGAAAATAAGCCCCAAAAACCTATGATAATGCGAATGGCGGGTAATATGGAAGAGGAAGGTAGAAAAATTTTTGAAGAGGCAAAAGAGGAATATCCGGAATTATTCAAAAAAATAAAGGTATATGCCTTTGATACACCGATTGAGGAAGTGATAAAGGAAGCAATAAAAACAGCAAAAACTGGTTAAAAGGTTAAATGGTTAAATATAAAATGGAAAATACTAATAACGAAAAGGAAGAATTTAAAATCTCGTCTTCTCTATTTAACCATTTAACCAATCACCATTTAACCATATTATGGCAATTTTAATTGATAGTAACACCAAAACCATAATCCAGGGCATAACCGGTGCCAATGCAGCACTCCATACAAAATTGATGCTTGAATATGGAACAAAGATTGTTGGTGGGGTCACGCCAGGGAAAGGAGGACAGAAGGTTGAGGGGGTTCCGGTCTATGATACGGTTACACAATGTCTAAAAGAACATCCTGATGCTACAGTTTCAAGCATCTGGGTTCCGGCAAGATTTGCGAAAGAGGCAATCCTTGAGGCAATTGATGCGGGAATAAAGATAGTGATTGTAATAACCGAGAGAATTCCGATCAATGATATGCTGTATGTAAGAGAAAAGGCAAAAGAAAAAGGGGTTGTGGTGGTCGGAGGAAATACCCCGGGTGTAATATCACCGGGGAAGTGCCTTGTTGGTATGCTACCTAAGATTGCGTTTCTGCCTGGCAGGATTGGTACAGTTGCCCGAAGTGGTGCAGTTACTTATTATATTGCAAATTCTTTGAATCTTGCCGGACTTGGCGAATCAACATCCGTGGGGCTCGGCGGAGACCCGATTTTGGGTTCTAATTTTGAAGATATTTTAAGGCTTTTTGAACAGGACCCGGAGACTGATGCAGTCGTAATGGCTGGTGAAATTGGTGGGGTATATGAAGAACTCTCCGCACCATATATCAAGCAGATGAAAAAACCTGTCATAGCATATATCACAGGTAAATCCGCACCACAAGGGAAGAGACTTGGCCATGCGGGTGCAATAATTGAGGGGAATATGGGAACTGCTCAGAGTAAGATTGAGGCATTGAGAAATAATGGTGCATTGATTGCAGAAACTCTGAGTGAAATACCCGCACTTGTCAAAAAGGCACTCGGCATTACATGATCTTTCTTACCTATTATTTTAATCACAGGATTTAAGCTTTAACGGACCTCCACTTCGCAAGTGGAAGTGCGGTAGTTATAGAGATGATTCAAGATTTCTATGAGATGGTCTACAAGCCCAGACACTATGAACTGGCGAAGAAGTGGAGTGGGGGTTTGATTTAAATGAATAAAGAGAGTAACGAAGTGACAAATCCAGCGTCAATTGATATTGATGAGGCAGTCCTTGAGAGTGTCAGCAAGGCAAAGAATGGTGATGAAAAGGCACTTGAGGAGTTGTGCCGGGATGTTTATAAAAGGATTTATAGATATCTCTTTTATCGCGTTAATAATGAATCTGATTGCGAGGATTTAACGAGCGAGGTTGTGATCAAAATGGTGCGGGCACTCAGACAACAAAAAGGTAATTTTCTTGCCTGGGTCTACAAGATTGCTACAAATACCTTGATTGATTATTATCGCAAAAATAAATCAAGATTAGAGACAAGTTATGAAGAGATGCCTCAGGAATTGCCGGCCGATGACAACCCAAAGGAGATTTTAAAGATTGATAGGCTAAAAGAGGCTATGAACTATTTAACAAAAGAACAGGCTCAGGTTATTACTCTGAAATTTATACAAGAATATGACAATAGTGAAATCGCAAAGATTATGGGCAAGTCAATCGGTGCAGTAAAGGTATTACAATATCGGGCATTAAAATCATTAAGGGAATATTTCAGGAAAAAGGGCTATGAAATTAAAGATTGAAGAGGTCTTAGACCAATTACTAAAAGAGAAGGCAAAAGGCAGAGATATTGATGAGATATTAAAGAATTATCCAGAATATCAAGATGAATTGATGGAGCTATTAAAGATAGCAGAAGCATTTGAGAGATTGCCAGCATTTGAGCCAGATCAAATGGCAATTACCCGAACAGTTTTAGAGGCGAAAGATATCTTTCACAGGCAGGAGAAGATTTCAATTTTCAAAAGATATCTGATATTACAACCTACATTAGTCAGGGTATTTGGAGTGATTATTATGGTAATTCTCATTGGCGGTGCCGGATTGTTATTCAGTTCAAGAAGTATGCCCGGTGATTTATTATACCCTGCCAAGAGATTTTCAGAAAAAATTCATTATTCTCTTACTTTTAATCCAGAAGGAAAGGCTGTGCTTCATATTAAGTTCGCGGACCGTCGTGCCGAAGAATTGGTCTATACCTTCAATAAAAACAGAAAAATTGATGAAACATTACTCAATACAATGCTGGGCGAAACAGAAAACGCATACAATTTTTCACAATCGCTCAGTGAAGATAGAACATTAACTATTCTAAAAAGGATCGCCGAGATAAATGAGGCGCAGATAGAAATTCTAAAGAATATAAAACAGAATGCCTGCCCCTGTGATACAGTTTTGATAAATCAAGCGATTGAAAAATGTAATCAGAGATGCAAATGCCTTGAGAATAGGCTAAATTCCAAAGATATAAAATCATCCTGTCCTTATTGTGATGATACCTGCACCTGCTGGTGATTGACTTCTATAATGTAGCGTCCAGATTTACCTGGACGAACAGTAATTTGCCACCTGTGTAACTGCAGAAAGTCCTGCCTTGACGATTATTTCCGCAGGAATTGCCTCGTAAACTTTTTCCTGCACCTCTATCGTTCTGCATTCAAGAATTATTTCCTTGATTTTTCTGCTCGCTTATTTTTACTCTTTCCACAAAATTCTTTGTCTGTTCAAGTAATTTTGTTATTTCTAAAAGTTCTTCGGTTGAAATTTTATAATACTCATGTGCAATGAGATTGCGAAGGAATACGATGCGTTTGAAATTTTCAAGTTCCTGTTGGCTAATAAGACCATTTGCGTTGAGTAATTCAAAGACCTCACGATAACTTGAAGGGAGCCCGAGTTTCTTCCGTGTGACCAGATATTCCGCAATTTCTATGAGGGCATTTGCTGCCTGAAAACATTCCATTGCCAGGGTGTTATATACAAAATAGTCTGTTATATTTTCTTTTATAAGATTCAGAGCACGGCAATGTGTTTCTCAAATCTCAAAATATTTTCTATCAATTTCATTTTAAAATTTCGGCTGTGATATTTTTATAAAAATGTGAAAATTCAAGGTATTCTCTGAGAACATTAAGTTCTATGTCTGTCAGATATTCTTCGTCTCTGATATAAAGAACTTTACCATATTTCAATACTTCAAATTTTATATGTAAAGGTAATCTATGAAATAAGACCAGGTCTATTTTCTGAGAGGAAAAACTTCCAATATCAGCCTCAATTTCTCGGGATGGATTGTCAACTATGACCGCAATGTCAATATCAGAAATGGGTTTTGTCTCTTCTTTTGCTTGAGAACCAAAGAGGAATATTGCTACCACTTCAGGGATTTTTTTTATTCTATCAAGAATTTCCTTTATCCCGTTTAATTCCATGGCTAAATTATATTTGAATTAATTGATATGTCAATGATTATCAAATCTTCAAAGGAGTTAGGTTGTTCAAGTTGCGTAACCTGTACTCTGTTTTTGCGTCTGTAATATTGATGGCAAAGAGATTGGTTTTGGTTTCACTTTTCTTTTCATCAATATATCTCTCTGGCGGGCCGCTTTTGTTGAATGACCTTATTGATTCAACTCTGGTGTATAATCCGGAATTAAGGGCTGCTAAATCATATTATGAGGCATCCGCTCAAAACAGTCCATTTAAAACTTTGATGGATCCGATGCTCGGTATTGAATTTGCCCGAGATATGCGGATGTATTCAATATCACAAGAAATTCCTTTTCCAACAAAATTAACAACCAGGTATAAAATTGCAACCACAACCGCAGAAAAAACTTTTAGTCTTTATGAGGCAAAGAAGAATGAGATTATAAAGATGGCAAAGGCATTATACGCTCAATTATACATTACCCGTAAAGAAAGAGAGATAATGGAAATGTTAAAACAGAATTTGAAAGATATTCATCTCCTTGCCACAAGAAGTTATACGCTCAACCGTGTATCGCAGACCGATGTGTTGCAGGTGGAGATTGCTCAGGCAAAACTGGAAAACGAAATTTTAAATATAACAAATGAAGAAACTTTGATTCTTACCAGATTGAATCAATTACTCGGGCGTGAACCTGATAACGAGTTGACTATTTATACAGATGTTCTTTTAGATACTGTAATTCCTGAAGCCGATAGTCTTTATAGTCTTGCTTCGAAATGTAGTCCGATTCTCAAAACCTTCAGTGCCGATATAAGAATTGCCCACACAAATCTTTCCCTTGCCCAACAGGAATATTTACCGGATTTTATGCTGAAATACGAACAGGAAGAGATGGATTTTGAATTTCAGAATCAAAAGATAATGATAGGACTGACCTTCCCATTATGGTTCTTGGGTAAACAACGGAAGATGGTTGATGAAATGAAAGCAGAGTTGAGGATGGCGCAGATAGAATATGGTGCAATGGAGTTAGAATTACAGCGGATGATAATCGAACTCGTTATTATGCTTCAGAATCAAAGACGCGAAATTAATCTCTATCAAAATTCAATCATCCCGAGGATTGAATCTGCCTTAAAATCGGCAATGCGTGATTATGAGTTGAAAAAAGTAGACATAATGACTGTCTTAGAAACCCAGAATATGCAGATTGAAAATGAGCTTCATTACCATCGGGCAAGAATAAATTATTTTATAACCACTGCCGAACTTAAGAAAATCATCGGCATTGATTTGTAGCATATATATAGCCATAATCATCATTTTATCATTTCAACAATTGTAAAAATGATGATTTCACAAAAAAAATGTAGCATCCACTTTAATCCTGGCCATTACCTTTCTTCAGACTGAAGTCTTAGGATTATCCACATTAAAACATCATTTCCAAAAATTTTTGAAAATATACTACAAAATTTTACTACAAATTTAAAAATCAGAATCGCATAAATCCTTGAAAAATCGGCAGTTTTAATCATTGCACCTTCCTCTTGACAAAAATCTTTTTTTGGATATACTGGGTTATGCTTTTAATGGGTATTCATAGCGACTACCTACCTACCTACCTATCATAATTTTATCCGCTCGGCAGTGCCGGGCAAAGGAGGAACAATGAGATACACAATAATCCTAACCATAATAAGCCTCTTACCCCTTTTTGCTCAAGAAGACTTCTTAAAAGGGGTGAGGGCAGAAGACCTGATGGTGGAAAGGATAGAAGAAGTTCCAGTAGATGTCGTAAAGAGGATTGAAGAGGAGAAGATGGACTACTGGGTTCCGTTCTTTGGTCGTATCGTTTATTCACCAGATAGCTCAATGATGGCTGTAGCGGAAGATGTGGGGGAAAGTAGATATTTGAAGATCATAAACTCTAAGACAAGAGATGAAAAGGTATATGAAGTTGATTGTGAAGACCTAAAATGGTCCCCTAGTGGTAAGTATCTGGCAGTTACTCAATTAGAATACATCAATCCTTCAGGTGTCGCTGAAAAACGCGATTGGCCACCGTACTTCAATCACGAGAGGCTTTGTGTGTATAATGTTCAAACTGGGGAAATAAAAAGCATTTTTGACCTCGGCCGTCTTAGTCTTGAATGCGCTTGGTCACCCACCGAGGAGCTACTTGCTTATAGTGCGCTCTATCACCAAAGCTGGAAATTTGCGGTGTATGATGCGGAAAAAGACACAGAATACATAATTGATACAACATTTGCAAAAAAGAGTGAGTTGTGGAATTTCTGTTGGTCTCCCAAGGGAATGATACTCGTCTATACCAAGCCATTAGAAATGGATTTTTCTATTAGCGATGAGATTCCAATTAAGTCAGAGGTTTTTATTGTCAATTATGATGGAACAGGAAAGACCCAAATAACTAATACCCCTGAATCAGAAATGCGTGTTAAATGGTTGCCAGATGGGCATAGGTTAATCGTTGAGTGGATAGATATCAAAGAAGAGTCTCATCCACCAAGATATCACTATTTGATTCTCGAGAAGAGGGGGAAACAATGAAGATATTAATAATTGTAGCGTTGACTTTATGCTTTTTATTTGCTGGAAGGGTAGATGTCTGTATTGACCCTGGACACGGTGGTTTTTGGCCACTGGGTGACCCAGGTGCGGTTAACCCCAGGTATGGCTCAAATGGACCTTATGAAAGCGATTTCACCTATGAAATTGGTAATATTATGGCGGATGATTTATACTGGGGATTAGGTTATTCTATCTATATCAATGACCAGGACTGACAATGATTCATCTCCATCACTTGAGATTAGAGTGGCAAGGGCAAACGGGACCGAGGTAAATCCCTATACGCACCACTTTGATACTTGTGAATGTTTTGTCAGCATTCACATCAATGGTAGTGTTGATAGTACCAAACATGGGACGATGACACTGTATTGGAAGACAGCTGATTCAGCATATGCCCAAAGGATTCACAATAATATGTTTTATTATATATCCAATTTTCCTTATGCCCTGGATTTGCACCTCAATCATGAACAGAAATATGTTATCAGCGCAACCAAAATGCTTGCTTGCCTTGTTGAGCCGGCATTTATCACTCATGACATTGCATTTAACGCCCAATGGTTTCAGCTAAAAGAAAATCAAGGCGAATTTAAAAATAAAATTGCGTGGGGAATAGATAACGGTATAAATGACTACTTTGGATTTTCGCGACCAAAGTTCATGATAATTATCCAGTTTGGGTCAGAAAGGACATCGGTTCAATTGCTCTGGGGCTCTTCGCCAGCAAGCGGCGTTACCGGTTATAATGTTTATCGCCAAACCCATCCAAATCATAACTACGAAATGATTGCTGGCAATGTGCCAGATACAACTTATGTTGATAACAATATCACACCGGGCACAATTTATTCTTATTATGTAAAGGCACGCCGAAGTAGTGGACAGGAAAGTAATCGTTCAGATATCGCTACCTGTCAGGTTCCCCCGTTTTCCTCAAACAGTTCAATGGCAACGGGAATGAATACCGGAAGGCGGGTGGTTTTTGACCCCGAAGGGAACAATTATTTAGCGTGGACAAACCAAGGTGCTATCTGGTGTGGAACCAGCACTGACTATGGGATAACCTGGTCTAATGCAAAACATATTGATTATGGCTGGCAACCAGCAGCTGATGTAGATTCAATCAAAAGATTAAAGATTTGCTACATAAGCACATTGGGTGTTCCCGATTCTGCTGCCAATGAAACACTTACTTATACCATAAATTATGCCCGTAATGTAAATAACTTTTGGCAATATGAAGTTCTTTATGAAACACACGATTCAATTTTATCTCTTTCCTTCGCCATTGACCCGCTGGATACCGGCTGGGTGGTCTTTAATACCTACGATGATGCGGGAAATAATAAACTAAAGATTGGTAAGTTCTATACCCAGACAATGCCCGAAAGTCTGGAGAATGTCATAACTCTTGATACCTATACTGGTTATGGTATTGGTGCAATTGGAGTTAAAGTCTCGGACAGAAGTTTACATATTGTCTATGAAAAGAATGGAACAATAATGTATCTCAAGCGCGATAATCTCGGCA
>CBFGJP010000065.1:3541-15041 GCA_965649105.1 Caldifarciminota bacterium | reverse complement strand
TAGATAATCGAGTAATTATTGAGGGAAAAGGATATGGCCAGGGTGTAGGAAGGTGTCAATTTGGCGCAATGGGTATGGCACGGCAGGGAAAAACTTATAAAGAAATTCTAAAACATTACTATCCAGGGGCAAAAATAAGCCGGCTCTGAATATTGTAAAAAACAATTTTGGCCGATGTGCTGATAGTTTTTTAACTTTTAATCCGTGGACTTGACTTATTTAAAAAAAGAGGTATAATAATTCATAGGAGGTTCAATGGGATTAACGACGATATTAATTGTTGTGCTGATTTTAATTGTGCTCAGCGCCATTAAAGTACTTAGGGAATATGAACGGGCGGTGATTTTCAGATTAGGAAGATTTGTCGGTGTAAAAGGACCGGGGATTTTCATACTCTGGCCCGGCATTGACAAAATGGTAAAGGTTTCGCTGCGTGTTGTAACAATGGATGTTGCGCCACAGGATGTGATAACTAAGGATAATATCTCAGTGAAGGTGAATGCGGTTGCCTATTTCAGAGTCTTTGATGCTGCAAAGGCGGTTATAGAAGTTGAAGATTATTTATATGCCACAAGCCAGATTGCCCAGACTACCTTAAGGAGTGTCTTAGGCGAATATGAACTTGATGATTTACTAACGCAAAGAGAAAAGATAAATATGCGACTTCAGAAGATAATCGATGAACATACCGATCCCTGGGGTATTAAGGTTTCCACTGTTGAGATTAAACACGTTGATATACCCCAAGAGATGCAAAGGGCAATTGCACGCCAGGCAGAGGCAGAAAGAGAACGTCGTGCGAAAATTATCCACGCAGAAGGTGAATTACAAGCGGCGGAAAAATTAAACAAGGCTGCCGAGATCATCGGAAAGACACCAACTGGTATTCAATTGAGATTCCTACAAACATTGACCGAGGTCGCAACCGAGAAGAATTCAACCACAATCTTCCCAATACCAATAGATCTTTTTGCACCATTTATTAAAAAAATTAGCGAAAAAGAATAAAAATAAATGCTCTGCCTGTATCAACAAAAAGGGTTAGATTTCTTTGATTTGATTAGTGAAATTCTAAAAAAACAATTCAACCTGGCGGTAATACGTTCCCAAGAATTCAAATTGAAATTCGAAACATTCAATCCGTTAAGAAATCAGTATGAGGCATCAAAAATTATTGATTCACTAGCAGATTGTTATGATAACCGTTGTAATCAACATCTGATCATTGTTGATGTTGATATCTATACCCCACGGTTTAATTTTATCTTTGGACTTGCCGATGTTCATAAAAATGTAGCAATTGTCTCTATTCGTCATCTTGCAATAAATGGTTCATTAAAAGAAAGACTGGCAAAAGAAGTTGTTCACGAAATTGGTCATATTTTTGGCTTAGGCCATTGTAAGATTCAAAACTGTGTTATGTATTTTTCAAATACAATTGCAGATACCGACAGAAAGGGGATTGATTTGTGTGAAGAATGCAGGAGGCAAATTGATGGAATATAAACTTTTCACCCCTGGGCCCATTGATATACCTGAAGATGTGCTTCAGGCAACTGCCCATAAATGCATTTATCATCGAGAAGAAAAGTTTGGAATTTTAATGCACAACATTATTGATATGTTAAAGAAGGTAATCGATTGTCGTTACCGGATCTATCTTTTGACTTCCTCGGGCACTGGAGCAATGGAATCGGCTTATGTGAATATGGTTTCATCTTCTGATGAATTGGTAGTAGCGGTCTGTGGTAAATTTGGCGAAAGATGGGTGGAATTGGCTCAATGTTATGGTAAAAAACCATTGATCATAAAACAAGAATTTGGGAAGCCAATCACAACGGAGATGATTGAACAGGCTTTGAAACAAACAAAGAATCCACCCGTTGTCTTTACAACCTTGACTGAAACCTCAACCGGTGTAGTAAATGATATAAAATCCATTAATGCCGTCGTAAAAAAATATGATGGTTATTTAATTGTTGATGGAGTTGCGGGCATTGGTGCCGATCCTTTTTATCAAGACAAATGGAATGTAGATGTCATTGTTGGCGCCTCACAGAAAGCCTTAATGGCACCTCCCGGGATTGCATTTGTCGGAATTTCCCAGCGGGCTTTTGAAAAAATCAAAAAATCTGATACACCCAAATATTATTTTGATTTTAAATTGTACGAAAAATTCTGGGAAAAAAGACAAACCCCCTGGACACCTGCAATTACAATTTTATATGGGTTAAAAAAGGGATTAGAAAAAATCACAAAAATGGGTATAGAAGAAAATTTCCAGCACCACAGGAAAATGGCTGAATATGTTCGAGAACGGATCAAAAAAATGGGTTATGAGTTATTTTCAGAAAACCCTTCAAATGGCTTGACGGTCATAAAAATGCCTGATGTAATGGATAGCACTGAAATAATAAAAGAATGCAAAGAAAAATATGGCATTCTTTTTGCCAATGGCCAAGGCGAAATGAGAGGAAAAATACTACGCATTGGGCATATGGGCAATTATAACATTAATAAATTACGCCCAGTCATAGACACCCTTGAAATGGTGATGGCAAAAAGAATTAAAACCAAAAATAAGCGGAGATGATTCGAACTCCGGTAAGGAGGGCAGGAAAATGAATCGCTATATAAAACTTGGATACGAAGGTATTGAACTTGAATTACCAGTTCATGCCCTCTATCTTTATAGGGATGAAAATCAGCTCCTTGAAAATATCAAGCCCCTTATCAAAGAAGGAATAGAACGCAGGGAGCGGTGCGTTTATATAGGTAAAGAACCTTGCATAAAAGATTTGAAAAGCGAATTCAAAAATCAGGTTATTTTGATAGAAGAGATTATGGAGGCATCGCTCTTTCTACCATGGCTGAAGAATGAATATGATAAATTGCTCAAAGGACATCAGGGTATGCGCGTTTTCATTGAAAGCACTTCGGACTTTTTAACTTTCGAAGAAATGCTCGACGACTTCAATTCCCAACCGGACTTGAAACTTTTTGTTTTATGCCAATACCGGATTGAAAGAGTAAGTTCTCAGGATGTCCTTGAGATACTGAAGAATCATCCCTATGTATTCGTCGAACATTTATTAAAACCAAACTGCTTCTATTCACGGGTTAAACATCGTATCTGGCTCGACCCCCTGACTGGAATATTTAATCGCCGGTATTTCGAAAATCAATTAAGCAAGGAATTGCAGCGGGCATCAAGATATGAGCACTCACTTTCTATTTTATTTCTGGATATAGATAAATTTAAAAAGGTTAATGATGAATTCGGGCATCAAATCGGCGACCAGGTCTTACTTGAACTCGCTCAACTTCTGGAAAGAAATTTAAGAAGTGTCGATGTAATCGCACGGTATGGTGGTGATGAATTCATCATTCTTCTACCTGAAACCAAGAAAGAAGCCGCGTATAAAACTGCAAACCGAATTCTCTACGCAATCCAACAATATGACTTTTTTAAAAATCAACCCAAGATAAAAGATTTAGGGGTTTCAATTGGAATAGCATCCTTTCCGGATGATGCAGGCGGAACCTATGAGCTAATAAAAAAAGCTGATATTGCTCTTTATAAGGCAAAGGAAAGAGGTGGTAATCAGATTATGGCGTTTATGTAATAGGAGGTATTATGGCGATAACACCGCTTGAAATTCGCAAGCAGGATTTTAGAAAATCTTTGCGCGGGTATGACCCCCATGAAGTCCGTTCGTTTCTTGAAATGGTATCAAATGAAATGGAAAATTTGTTGAGAGAAAATGCTTCCCTCAATGAAAAGGTAAAAGACCTTGATGCAAAAATTGAAGATTACCGGAGGATGGAAAAAATTCTCCAAGACACCCTTACTACTACGCAGAAGGCAACTGAAGAACTGAGGGAAGGTGCAAAGAAAGAAGCGGAAACGATCATTGCCAATGCCCGTGTTGAAGCACAGCGATTCCTGCGGGAAGCACAGGCTGAGCTGGCAAGGATAAAAGAAGAGACAAAAATGGTTGAACATCAGAAATTATTGCTTGTCTCTGAATTTCGAGGGCTTCTCGAATCATATCTTCGTCTACTTGAAAGATTAGAAAAGAAATGAAGGCAAATGTAAAAGAGACATTAGATTATCTTTGCGAAAAAACTGATTTGAGACCGGAGGTTGGTATCATACTCGGTACCGGTCTTGGTGGTTTGGTTAAAAGTATAAAAATAAAGGATTCTTTTAATTACGCTGAGATACCACATTTCCCTATTTCTACGGTTGAATTTCATAAGGGTAGACTGCTCTTTGGTTATCTATGCAATCACAAAGTTATGGTGATGCAAGGAAGGTTCCATTATTATGAAGGTTATAATGCAAAAGAAATAACCTACCCCATCGTCATTATGAAAAAAATGGGCGTAAAATTTCTAATAATTTCAAATGCCGCTGGTGGTTTGAACCCTGAATTTTCAACAAGTGACATAATGATCATTACTGACCATATCAATCTTCTATTTGATAATCCACTGCGGGGTCCTGATGATTTGAAAATGGGACCGAGATTTCCAGATATGTTTAATTGCTACGATCCCAAACTAATCAAACTAACCGAATCTGTCGCAATGAAAATCGGTATTTTTATAAAAAAGGGCGTTTATGTAGCGGTCCCTGGTCCCAATCTTGAGACTCGTGCTGAGTATCGCTTCCTTAGAATGATCGGTGCCGATGCCGTCGGGATGTCTACTGTTCCTGAGGTGATTATGGCGAGGTATTTAGGGATAAAGGTGCTTGGGCTTTCGGTGATCACGGACATGGGGATACCGGATGCACTCCAACCCGCGAGCATTGTAAAAATAATTATGGCGGCAAAGAAGGCTGAGCGAAAACTTATAAGGATTGTGGAAGGCGTTGTCGCAAAACTGTGAAATCAAAAATTTTGTCATTATCCTTATTTTTAACAATTTGTTCCCAGAAAAATATTCATATAAATAATGCCCGAAAATTTATCAATCAGTGGAATTATGATCGGGCACTTATTGAAATAGTAAAATACCGCGAAGACAAAGATGCGGAAATTCAATATCTTTTAGGACTATGTTACTTTGGAAAAAATGAATATGAGCAGGCAAAGGAGCATTTTAAAAATTCTCTTCAGATTGATACGCTATTTCGAGATAGTATCGTAAATATTTATACCACTTCAGCCAAGAAGGCTTTGAAAATCTCGAATTTACAAAAGGCACTCCTTTTATATAAGACAATTCCGGACTTAATCCCCGGATACAAACAGGCAGACAATCTATTTTTAGTTGCCGATTTGAATTTCCAGCAGGGCAATTATCCTGGTGCCCTGCAGGGCTATATGAAGGCATATGAAATTGATTCTACTTCTGAGATAGCAAGAAAATCAATAAAAAATTTTTTGAAATCTCTGATTGCATGTGATAGCCTTTTAATTGCACGAACAATAGCTCTGAGAGAATATAAAAAAACAAAAACATCAGAGAATATCTTATTGCTCGGGGAAGTTAATTATCTTTTAGGGAAAAAATATTATGACAACGGACAATATGACAGTGCAACTGTATTTTTGAAGGAAGTTGTGACGAATCAGGAACCTAAATCGCTGATTGATGATGCCTGTTTTTACCTCGGCGAAATTTTTTACGCTGCCGAAAACTATAACCAGGCAATGGAGTATTACAAAAAAGTCCTCAATCTTAATCCGTATCAGAAAGGTGAACTTGTTCAGAAATCCCGGGAGAGAATAAAAGAAATAAAGGAGAAATAATGGAGAAAATTTCGAAATTCGAAATCCGAAATCCGAAATTAAAATTAGTAATATTATGCTTTGTTATTTTTTGTAGCAAACAAGTGCTGGCACCTCTTGAGCCTGAAGACGAATTTGCGCGGGCAATGGAATTTTATAGCAACAAAAAATATGATTCAGCAATTAAATCTTTTGAAAAAATAATATTTTATCATGCCTCGACCGAGTTTGTCGATGATGCCCAATTCTATCTCGCAAAATCATATTTTGAAAAAAAGGATTATAATCAAGCAATAACCGAATTTGAGTATCTGATAAAGAACTTTTCCAACAGCCCATTTATTGAACAAAGTTATTTCTTTAGAGCGAAGGCTTATTTTCTAAAGTCACCCGGTTACGAAAAAGACCAAACTGAAATAAAAGAAGCAATATCATTATTTGATGATTTTATAACGCGCTTTCCGAATTCAAGTTATAACGATTCGGTAAGATCATTGATTCTCCAGGCAAGAAATCGTCTGGCAAAGAAGGAATTAGAAAATGGCAGATTATATCTCAAAATGAAAGAATATGAATCAGCAATTCTTTATTTTAAATATGTCATTGAAAATTATTTAGAAACACCATCTGCAGATGAATCAAAATTTTTGCTTGCCATTACATATGAAAAGGTTAATAAAATTCAGGAAGCTTACGGATTATATAAAGAATTACTTGAAAATGCATTTTGGAAAAAGGCAGCAGAAAGAAGAATAAAAAAACTGAAAATTGAAAATCCATAATATATCAATAGGCATTTTTGGCGGTCTTTTTGATCCACCCCATATTGGACATCTGATAACAAGTGGGTGGGTTTTGGAAGAATTTAATCTCGATAGAATAATTTTTATTCCCGCATTCAATCCACCCCATAAGCGTAAATATTCTTCTTATCAACACCGTTATAAAATGATTGAAATTGCGATCAAGGGCAATGAAAGATTTTTTATCAGCGATATTGAAAAAAATATCCAAGGTAGAAGTTACACATATAAGGTCATAAAGGCATTAAAACGATCTGATGGTATTTACCAGGATGCCAGTCTTTATTTAATCATTGGCGCCGATCAGTGGAATGAAATAGGACACTGGAAGAAACCAGAAATAATTTTTAATTTAGCAAATGTAATCGTCTTAAAGCGTCCCGGATTTGAAATAAAAAAAATTAAACCGTTTTATAATAAAATCCTACTCAGCAATGCGCCATTGGTTGATGTCTCTTCAACTTTGATAAGAGAGAGGATAAAGAAGGGCCAGTATGTTGAATATCTAACCGTTCCTCAGGTTTTAAAATATATAAAAAAGAATAAGTTATACCATTAATTTATCCCTTTATATCGTAAAATACCAAACCTGAAATTAATTTAGGATAGAAATCCGTAGACTTCTGGGGCATTCTTTCCTTTTTTGCTGCAACATCGCGCACCTGTTCAGCCCTTGTTGGATTCATCAAAAATGCAAATTGGAATTCACCTGCATCAACTTTTTTCAATGTCTCTTCAACTCCACGCTGGTATCTTATGTGATCTTCAATTTTTTCGGGCGTTATACCAAGGATTTTTTCAATTATGATTGTATGAAGTATTGCTACATCAAGACTTTGGTATTCTTTACTCCGCTCAGGAAGGAATTTCTCCATGACCTTTAAATCTTTTAACTTCAGAAGATAACTGTCTTTTTTGGTGTAAAACCCGAATGCATACATTTTTTCTTCCGTAAGCGCTTGTTTGAGTTTTTTTCGATCTATTTTCTTAACCGCAAAGTATTCTCCTATCTTTTTTATGAAATCATCGATTTTAAAATTTACTAAATTCATAACCAAACGATGGGTAGGAAGAATCACAAGTCCCGGGTCCCGGATATTCACAAGGGTCACCATTTTGAAATTTGCAGGATGTTCCGTCTCCACTTCTCCAATTTCTCTTAGATAATTGAAGGCAGTTTCATAACGATGATGACCATCAGCAATAACAAATATTGTATCTTTTAATGCCGTGGCAACATTTGTAATCGTATCTTTATCCGAAATCTTCCATAATTTGTGTGTCACACCGCGGTCATCTTTTACATTAATAAGCGGTCTATCCTGACATTTCTTTTCGATCGTGTCAATTACAAAGTTTTTGGGGTCATTATATAATAAAAATACCGGCTCAAAATCCTTTTTGGTAATTCGTGTTAAATTAAGACGGTCTTCTTTTGGTTTAGAAAGGGTCTTTTCATGAGGTAAGATATTACCTTTTCCTAATTCTTCAAGTCTCAGTCTGCATATAAAACCCTTTCTTATATAGGTCTTCCCGTCCAGATTGAATTCTTGAAAATAAGGATAGATTGAATCTTCTTTATCTTGCACAAATATTCCATCTCTCAACCAGATTTCAACACAATTTTTTGCATTCTCATATTCTTTATTTCGGTCGTGTCCATCGGCATAGTGGGTAAGGACGAGATTAACAAAACTATAGGGACTCTTTTTTTTGTATTCTTTTTCCATCTCATCGGTTATCTGGTCATAAGGCTGCGTTATCACATCCGCAAGATTTTTAAGTTTCTCTCCATTATATCTTATACCCTTAAAAGGTCTAATCTCCGGCATTTAGCCTCCCTTTTGATAGTATGCTTTATGTGGCATTAGAAAGTTTTCGTATTTATTTAAGTACGTCTCTCACCAGCTCCGCAATTTGAACACCTGCCCTTTGCTGCCCTTCCTCGGTCTGGGCACCGATATGTGGTGTAAGGATAACCTGCTCTAAACTAAATAATTTGTGCTCTTTTGCGGGCTCCACCTCAAAGACATCGAGACATGCAACCTTTACCTTGCCTGAAATAAGGGCATCATACAACGCATCCTCATCAACAACGCCTCCTCTTGCACAGTTTACAATTATCACGCCGTTTTTCATTTTTTCAAATGCAGATTTGTTCAACAAATGAGTCGTTTCCTTTGTTTTAGGAATATGGAGGGAAATAAAATCTGAATTTTTTAATAAGGTATCAAAATCCACTATCTTACCAAAATCAGAAGATTCTACATAGGGATCATAGGCAATAACTTCCATTCCCAGTGCCTTTGCCCTCTTTGCCAATTCAGAACCGATCCTGCCAATTCCTATGATACCAAGAGTCTTTCCATATAGTTCAGTCCCGTGGAACCTTTTCTTTTCCCATTTACCAGCCTTTGTAGATGCGGTTGCCTGGGGAATCATCCTTGCTGCTGAAAGCATCATTCCCAAGGCAAGTTCAGCAACGGATATGCTAGTCGCAGCAGGTGTATTCACGACTTTAATTCCCTTTGCCTTTGCAGCCTCTGCATCAACATTATCAAGTCCAACACCAGCCCTACCAATGACCTTTAGATTCCTGCCGGCTTCGATAACTTCTTTCGTTACCTTTGTTGCACTCCTTACGATTATCGCATCAAAATCTGGGATCGTCTTTATCAATTCCTCAGGTGATATGCCAGTTTTCTCAACAACTTCAAAACCGCTCTTTTTTAAAATTTCAATCCCTTCTTTTGCAATCGGATCGGAAATCAAGATTTTCAAGTTTGCCTCCTTTAATCAATTATATCCAAAATTTTTTTAAAATCAATAATTGACAGAATAATTTTTGTGATTATAATAACTTATGCATTCAACTACGATTCTCGGGCTAAGGCGTGATAATAAAGTAGCGATTGGCTGTGATGGTCAGGTTACCACTGGTGAAACGATAATGAAGCACCGTGCCAGAAAAATTCGTAAGATGTATAATGACAAAATTCTTGTTGGTTTTGCCGGGGCAACCGCGGATGCCTTAACATTATTTGAAAGGTTTGAAGCAAAATTAGAAGAATATCGGGGTAATGTATCAAGGAGTGTTATTGAACTTGCCAAAGATTGGCGCCAGGATAAGATTTTAAGAAGGCTTGAGGCCTTTCTGGCGATTTTAGATAAAGAGCATTCATATATTGTTTCCGGTGCTGGGGATGTTATTGAACCGGATGATGGAATTGTTGCGATTGGTTCTGGTTCTCCCTACGCCCTGGCGGCGGCAAGAGCGCTTATAAAATACACAAATCTATCAGCGCGAGAGATTGTCGAAGAATCAATTAATATCGCCGCAAAGATCTGCATTTATACCAATAATGAAATCTTCATAGAAGAATTATAGTAAAATATTGTTGGCGAAAGTTATTTTATCCGCGGCAGAATCAAGCGTAGTTTTTTCAATGCATTATCCCTTATCTGCCTTACCCTTTCTTTTGTGATATTCATCAACCGGCTTATCTCTTCAAGACTCTGAACCTCAAAATCGCCAAGTCCAAAGTTTCTCTCTAATATCTCTTTTTCCCTGGGTGATAATTTTTTCAATGCCTTCTGAATTTTTTCATATTCCTGTCTTTGTCTCAAAATTTCTTCAGGTGATGGCAAAACAAATTTTTCGGATGCGGAATGTTCAACTGAAATAGTCTCTATCAAGGGTCCGGTTTCTTCATCCGGCGATGTCTCATCAAGCGAAATCATCGGTAACAATTCGGTCAGGGCATTTGAAACCTGATGGACAGAAACTTTGAAGTGTTTTGCTATCTCCTGGACCAGTGGTTCACGTCCATGTTCCTGAACAAAATTAGGGATAAACATCTTTATGCGTTTTGCCAGATTACTCTTTGGGATAAGTTCCTGGTCAGAAAAAATTGCCTTATAAATTTCCCGCTTTATCCACCAGGTTGAGTAAGTGCTAAACCGATATCCCTTCCGCTCATCAAATTTATCTACGGCGTGAATCAACCCCTGCATCCCCGCATTTAACAGTTCATTAAAACTCAAGCCACAATCTTGATAATCTTTACAGATATGAAGAACAATTCTTAAATTTGAGAGAATTAATTTCTCTTTTGCACTATTGTCCTTCTTTTCTCTTATCCTACGGGCAAGTTCAAATTCCTCTTCTTTTGAAAGTACCGGATACCTGTTAATCTCCTCTATAACCTGTTTTAACCCAGCCTCTTTAACCCGCTTCTTTATCCCCATCAATTTATGGTGTCACTGCCACATACCTTTTTCTTTCACCCCGTTGAATCTGAAATATCACCGGTTTGCCCTTTTTTAAATTCTGAACCGCCTTTTTAAAATCCGAGATATTTTCAACTTCTTTATTCCCGATACCAATGATGACATCTCCGACCTGTATACCAGCATCTTCGGCTGGCGAATTCACCTCAACATTCTTCACCACCACTCCTTTCTTAGCACTGATATTATACATTTTTGCATCAGGCGTGTCAATATCCACAACCTGTAAACCAAGTTCAGTCTCCTGTTTCTCTCCACCCACACCCGCAATTTCTTCCTTCATTTCACCAATCTTTACCTTCAATTCCATTTCCCTTCCATTTCTTATCAATTTTAATTTAACCACCTTGCCCGGAGTGGTTGATACGACCATAATTCTAAATGATTGCACATCGGACACCTTTTGCCCATCATATTCAATTATCACATCTCCCTCTTTTATTCCCGCATTATCAGCCGGTGAATTGGCAACAACTTCATTTATAAGAACCCCCTCAAGTGAAGAAAGATTCAAAGCATTTTTCATATCTTCAGTCAAATCTTCGAGATATACACCCAGATAACCTCTTGTGACCCTGCCCTTGGTCTTCAACTCTTCAATTACACTCTTGGCAAGATTTATCGGTATGGCGAATCCAATTCCGATATTACCACCACTTGTTGAGG
>CBFGJP010000065.1:0-3531 GCA_965649105.1 Caldifarciminota bacterium | reverse complement strand
TGAGGTGATTGCGGTATTAATACCGACGACTTCACTCTGAAGGTTTAGAAGTGGCCCACCTGAATTACCGGGATTTATTGCTGCATCGGTCTGCAAGAAATTTTGTAAATCTGGACCTTCACTCAATGGAATATGACTTCTGCCTTTTGCTGATATCACGCCAACTGTCACCGTCCCTTCAAGATTGAAAGGATTACCAACCGCCACCACCCAGTCACCAACCTTTATCTTATCGGAATCACCAAATTTTAAATAGGGAAATTTTTCTTTTGCCTCTATCTTCAGCAATGCAACATCGGTTCGAGAATCAGAACCTATTATCTTTACATCCTTACCCTTATATTCTTTTTTATTGGTTAGCCGAATGATAATGTTTGTGGCATTTTTAATCACATGGTGATTGGTAACGATATAACCATCTTCAGAAATGATAAAACCAGAACCCAGTGTTGTGGTTTTACTTTCACCACGCGGAAAATTTTTAAAGAAATCACGGAAAAAATCTTCAAAAGGACCGCGGAAATTCCATTCGAATTCTCCCACACCGGTTTTAATACTTTTTTCAGCCGAGATATTTACAACTGCGGGTGAGACGGTCTCTGCCACTTTAGTAAATGGACTCTCTCCTTGTTCAGAGACAATGGGATTCAATCCCATTGTCTCCTGACTTGCTTCAATTTTATTGGATAGCGCAGGGATTCCGGCACTGATAAGCAATCCAAACAAAAATGCAACGATTGCTGCAACTCCAGCGATGATGCCCGCGCCTTTTAATGAAATCTTACCTTCCATTATCACCCCTACTTTATTTTATTTCAACCTCAATCTCTTTTGGTTTCATTGTCTCGGGCTTAGGTAATGTAATATGTAGCACACCATCCTTATATACTGCCTTAATCTTATTCACATCAACATCACTCGGCAGTGATATTGTCCTTGAGAATTTTCCATACATCCTTTCCACCCGGTGATAGGTCTTATTTTTTGTCTCAGCTTCCTGTTTTCTTTCGCCAGAAATGGTCAATAAATTACCCCTGACCGATATCTTCACATCCTCTTTTTTCAAGCCCGGGAGCTCTGCACTCACGATAAAATTTTCGTTATCTTCCTCAATATCAATCACTGGAATCCATATCCCTTCGGATTCCTCGGCAATTGGTTTGCCGAAGAACGCATTAAATAATCGGTCCATATCTTCCCTTAACGAAATCAATTCTCGGAACGGATCCCACCTTTTTATAAGTTTATCAGACATAAATACCTCCTTTCGTTAGTTAGATTTTATTTAATTTTTTGCCCAATCTTTTTGTACTCCGTCTCTTTTTTGGCTATCTCATTTTTCATCCGCCTTATTTTTTGAACAAGTTGTTTAATTTTAAGATCACTTTTAAAATCTTCATTGCCTTTTAAGGGGAAAAAACCATAAAAGGTCATTCCGAGTTCTTTAAACAATTCCTGCAAATGCCTTTTGAGTTCGAATATTTCTAATTTCAATTTTCCCTTCATCGTCAGGTCACCTGCTTCCTTGCTCAGAACCTTAGAAGCATCCTCAAGCCAGCGTGAAAAATCATCCCAGAATTTTGGCATTATACCTCCTGTCTTAATTTTTGACAAAAATTAGTCGTTTGAGTTTAGTAGAACAGATTCTTAATAATATGTATTGATAACTTGCCATTCATATTGACTTCTTATTGTCTTTATATAATATTTAAAGAGTGATAATTATATTGATATTTATCAATAGTTTGGAAAATATTCCTGGTGATTCAGTAACTAAAATGGACCCCGATTATTTTCTTGATGGAATCCATGGGTTGATCGGTGGAGCGGTCGGATTCGGTTCAGTTACCTATATTACATTTTTTTCTCTTACCCAAACCAATTATAGCACTACCGACTTTGCTCAGGAACTTGGATATATATTTGGTTATACCATAGGAATGTCCATCTATGCATCTTCTTTCATCCACTTTAGTCCTTTTAACAACAATCGTTCAAAAAAATCTTTTGTTAAGGCAATAAAAAATAGCCTTATTGGCGCACAACTCGGCTTATGTTCGATTCTCATCTCCTCACATATTTCTAAAGACACAAAATACTGGGCGGGGTTCTTTGTTCTTCCCTTTCCAATAATTGGGGCGGTTATGGGGCATAATTCTCTACCCATAGAAATAAAAAATGATAATACGAAAGATACATCAATGGACACCAATACTCACAAAATATGTGTAAACATTTTATATCTTATAAAATGACAAAATATCTTCTGCTCATAATCTTACTTTTTATTGCCTGCACTGACTATTATGGAAAATTCGTTCCGCTTGGCGATGAATTTGAAGATTGCTGGAAAAGAATTGACTTTGAAGGTATAATTTACCAAATAGAGTTATCAAAAATTAACAGAAATGAATTTTTCATCGGCGGTGAATATAATATCTACATTCTTCAGGACTCAACAATAAAAGAACTACCAATTTCTTACCCATATAAGTCGACTACTGTCCTTTCATCTTCTTTTAATTCGCCCCAGCGATTACTCATTGGAACCGATAATGGAGAAATCTGTTATTGTAGTATGGATAATGTCATCAGAGTAATTTCTGTTCCCGGCATTGATTATATTGATCATCTTTCGTTTTCACCCCTGGATACATTGACTTTTTACCTTGCCACTGATAGTATATTAATAAAAGGTGATATTACCGGTGTTACTTTTGACACCATATTTAGTGGATCGGGTAAAATCATATCTTTCTCAGTCAAGGAATCTGGCGAGATATTTTTGGTAACCACACATTATCTCTTCTCCTCAACGAATCAGGGGCTTCAATGGGATACACTTTATACCTCAGGAGGAAATGAACAGATAAAAGGTCTTGCCCTTGATAAAAAAAGAAGACTTTATCTCTATGTCAATAATCGGATTTTAATCTCTCAAGATTGGACAAACTGGATTGAGATACATAATGGAAATTATAGCCAGTTAACAATTGTGGGAATTGAGGATGGACTCTTGCTTGTATCTTCAGATGGATCCTCGGTAAATGCATATAAATTATATCCCGACGGGAAGGTATATGACATTTCAATCGGCATAGTCCATAATTTCATATCTATTACCGAGTTATCATTAATCGCAGTTGTCAATGGAAATAACTATCTTATATCATTCAGCGACAATCCAGAAACAGAATCTGCTCTATTATCTTTTTCTGACTCTCCCCTCCCACCATGATTTTCTTTTTCATCAGTTCTCTCTCATTTTTTATTGGAATAAAAATGAACTATTGCACAATCGGTCATTTCAATAAACATTTCCAGTTTCTGGAAAACCGGGCATCAATACTTGGCTGGGATGGGAATTTTGGACGATTTAATAATTTCTTATATTCACCAACATTGGAAATAGAATTTATGAGGATTGAAAATTTCTCAACAGGTCTAGCAGTTTATTATTTAAGGGATAAAAATACCGGCGAATTCACATATAATAATTTCAATGATACATTGAATTTAAAAGAAGAATGG
>CBFGJP010000064.1:0-15046 GCA_965649105.1 Caldifarciminota bacterium | reverse complement strand
GCTATTATATTTAAATATACTTAAATGTCAAGTAGAAAAATATCTGAGTTCGCTCAATATTTTTGAAACTTAAATTCGTAATATTTGAAAGGTCTATCGTTTTTTCCCCACATATACCTTTTTCCTTCCACCAAGGAGTAAGGAAAGCGAAGAAAAATCAGGAAAAATATGCTTGACAAGGACAAAAATTTATAGATAATTGAACTATGAATAATGAAACTAAATACATTGAAAACTATCGATCCCATGCTGATAATTTTTTAAAAGGAGTTTGTGCGTGGCGATAAAATCCCAAAAAAATAATAATAAAAAAATTAAAGACCAAATTTCAAATCCGATAATTAATTCAGGTACAAAAGGACCAGCCGAAGAGAAAGGATATGCACTATTCGCTGTTGGTAATGAATTTTATTGTGTTGACCTTGATTCGGTATTTGAAATTTTACATGATTTCGCAATTACTTCAGTATCACATCTTCCCCAATATTTTGAAGGAGTCATAAATTTAAGAGGAGAATCAATCACGGTAGTCAATTTAAAAAACCTTCTTAATATAAATTCTCCCGTAAGCAATTATCAGGTGTGCATAGTTACCACCTCTACCAATGAAAAAACTGGATTTTTAGTAAATTCAGAGATTGAGATCATAAAATCTTCTGAATGCCAGTATTTTGCCCTGCCCGATTGTTTTAATTCCGAGGAGCAAAAGTTTCTTGATGGAATAATTGAATATAAAGGAAGGTTGATTGGAATTATAAAATTAAATCAGGCCTTAAAAATCCTTACTTCACGGAATGGAGGTTGAAAAATGAGAATAAATAAGAATTTTTTTCCTTTTTTGGGCTTTCTAATCCAAGGGTTTCTTTTTTTGCCAATTGCAAGAAAATTAATTTTAGTCCAGGGAAACTACACAATTTATCTGTTGATTATCACCATTGTCATTTTCTACAACTTCATTGCTGGTTCCAAACATTCGCCAAAAGGTACTTTCGGATTATTTTTTTTAACTACACTTATCGGATTTATAATTTCCGGATTGCTTTTTAAAAATTATGCAGGTTCATTACTATCATTTTTGTTCTATGGTTTTATTGCGGCTCTCCTTACAGGGGTAATTATGTATCATGCCAAAAGAATCCTATATGAAACCACAGAGAGTGGCTATCACTTTGGTCTGGAAATTGCCTTCTCCTTTTTTGCCCCATCGGCTTATATTCTAAGTTTGTTCTCTCCTTTATCATTTCTCCAATCATTACTGTTATTTGCGGTCTTACTGATTGTTTCGTTATTTGTCGGTCTCGTGATTACTGTTTCACTCAACACAATTTTTAAACATTTCCAGACAAAATTACTTGAGAAATCTGATGATGTTGAATACTTGAATTGTCTTCCATTGTTAAAACAAATTTACTATACCTGCAAGAACTTTTTTGCCCGAACCAGCGCTTCGCTTGAAGAAATCGAGAACTTAAGTAAAGAGATTAGAAATTCTTCAGAAGATCTTTCTTCTGCTTCTGAAGAAATGAATGCATCACTTGAAGAAGTTTCCTCAACTGTTCAACATATTGCCAAAGGTGCTCAGGAACAATCAGAGGCGATCACATCAATTGCCCATTCTATTGAAGAACTCGATAATCTTACTACCTCGATATCTTCTCAGGTAAAAATGGCAAATGTATCTTCAAGGAGGACCACGGAATCGGCTAAAAAGGGTATGGAATTTACGGTCCAGCAAGCAAAAATCCTGAAAGAAATCTTTGAACAAACAAAATTAACTGAGGAAAAAATGGCAAAACTGAGGGATCAGGCAACAGAAATTAAAAAGATTGTTGATATTATTCAAGGAATCACAGAACAAACCGACCTTCTTGCCTTGAACGCAGCAATTGAAGCCGCACGGGTTGGTGAACAGGGTAAAGGATTTGCGGTTGTTGCCGATGAAATCCGGAATCTTGCGAACGAAACCCAGCGTTCTTCAACGACCGTGGAAAATCTTATAAATGAAATAAATAAGACAACAGAGGAACTTAATCGCCTGCTTAATCTTGAACGTGAGAAAATTGATGAAGCAAACATATCCGCCAGTCAGACTGAAGAAGAATTTACCGGCATTGTTAAAGCAGTAAATCTGGTTACTGATATGATCAGCAGGATAAATGATGCAGCCGCGAACCAGTTAACCAATACGAAGGAATTGGTAAAAAAGGTGGAGCAGGTCGCACAGGTTGCGGCGGACACCGCTACAGCAACCGAGGAAGTTTCAGCAGCGGTTGAAGAACAGACGGCATCTATGGAACAATTTACTTCTACGGCTCAGTTGCTTTCACAGGTTGTTGCAAAATTGAATGAAATAATCATTCAATTGAAAAAATGAAGTATTATCTTTATTATCAGATTGGAAAAATTAAAATCGCCACCGAAATAGCTGAAATAAAAGAAATCATCCGCCCGAAGAACATTAATTTTGAAGAAAAATTACCCAAGAATATTTTTGGATTTTGTGAATTTCGCGGTAAAAGATTATATATCTTCGATCTTGCATCATTTTTAGATGTTCAACCGGGAAAAGATTTTGAAGTAATCATCAGTGAAATAAATAAAACAATGATTGGATTTAAGGTTGAAAAAGTCTATGGCATCGTCTCTGCCGATGAAATTCATCCATATCCAGAAATAACCGGAGCAAAAGATTTTTTAATTGGAATAATAATAAAGGAAGAAGAAATTATCCAGTTACTATCTCTTACAAGAATTATGTCCGGGGCGCGGCTGAAGGCAATTCAAAAATATCTATGAAAGTGGGCTTCGTTCAATTCAGTCCTGTATTTGGTGCAAAAGAAAAAAATTTTGAAAAGATAGAAAAACTTTTAAGCAATATCAACGCCGACCTCATCGTTTTGCCCGAGTTATTTAATACTGGTTATCTTTTTTTAAATAAACAAGAACTAACTGAAATGGCGGAACCAAAAAAAGGTGCAGAAACCTACAATTTTATCCTTAATCTATGCAAAAGAAAAAAATGTGCAATTGTTTATGGCTTTGCTGAAAAAGACGGGGAAAATTTATACAATTCCGCAATCCTGATGTCTGCCAAAGGCATTATTGGACATTACCGAAAAACCCATCTTTTTTTTGAAGAATGGTTCATTTTCACACCGGGGGATCTTCCATATCAGGTTTTTGAATATAATGGAGTAAAGATTGGTATTTTGGTTTGCTTTGACTATATCTATCCTGAGGCGATGAGAACCCTTGCCTTGAAAGGTGCTCAAATTGTAGTACTCCCGGCTAATCTTGTTTTGCATTTCTGCCCTGATGCTATGGTCACAAGATCATTAGAAAATCGCATATTCACAATCCTTGCCGACAGAATTGGTTTTGAAGACCGCGGGACAAAGAAATTAAAGTTTATCGGTAAAAGTCAGATTGTCGCACCCAATGGCGAAATTTTAATAAGAGTTAATGATGAAGAGTGTGTCCGTGTAATAGAAATTGACCCCCAGATTGCCCTTGATAAAAAAGTAACACCGCACAATGACATCTTCAAGCAGAGACGAGAAGACTTATATTTCCATTGATAACAACCATCTTGCAAAAAAATCTTAGTTGGTTATAATAAAATATGAGTGGCATAGTTGGTTTAATCACAAAAAAAGACTGCAAAGAACATCTTTTTTATGCAACAGATTATCATTCCCATCTTGGCACTGAATATGGTGGGATAGCAATATACGATGGTAAAAAGATAACCAAGAAAATTCACAGTATAGCCAAGGCGCAATTTAAATCAAGATTCTATGAGGATATTGACTTTATGCATATGTATGGGAATGCAGGCTTGGGTGTGATAAGCGACCGTGATACCCAACCCTTGATAATGAGATTGAAATTCGGTGAGTATGCGATATGCGGCACTGGTTACATTGACAATCAAAATGATATTGCCAGAAAATTGATCCAAGAAGGTATTGTCTTGACTGAAGTCTATGATAACCGGGTAAATCAAATTGAGCTCGTCGCTCATCTCATAAACAAAGGGAAAGATTTGATTGATGGCATTGAATATATGTTCAGTCAGATTGAAGGTTCAATGTCACTTTTACTTTTAGGAAAAGAAGGGATATATGCCGTACGCGATAGATACGGAAGGACACCATTGGTTCTGGCTACCCGTAATAGTGATAAAATCGTAGTCTCAGAAACCTGTTCTTATAAAAATTTAGGCTTCACAACCGAAAAGTTTCTGGGACCGGGCGAGATAGTTTTATTAACTGAAACACGGATAAAACCGATTAAGAAACCAACCAATGATTTGAGATTATGCACTTTTCTATTTGTCTATACCGGATTTCCAGCATCTGAATATGAAGGTAGAAATGTTGAGGAATTTAGGGAAGAATCGGGAAGATTGATGGCAAAGCGGGATGATGTTAATGTAGATATGGTCGCAGGAATTGCTGATTCAGGTACTGCCTATGCCCATGGTTATTCTTATGAATCAAAAGTCCCTGTGAGAATTCCTTTGTTGAAATATACACCGGGATGGGCGCGCAGTTATGTTCCACCTTCCCAGGAAATAAGAAATTTGGTTGCACTAATGAAGCAAATTACCGTAGAATCTTTAATCAAAAATAAAAAAATCGCCATAACCGAAGACTCTATCGTCAGGGGAACGCAATTGAAAAATTACCTTCTGGTAAAATTATGGTACGCCGGGGCAAAAGAAATTCATGTCCGGCCTGCCTGTCCTGCCCTGATGTTTCCCTGTAAATTTCTCTTTTCCACACGGACCCTTGACGAACTCTTCGCCCGCAGGATTTTAAAACAAATGCTCGGTCATCATCCCAAAAACATCAAACCGTATCTCGATACGGATTCAAAAGAATATAAAAAGTTGCTCAGACAAATGGAACGCGATTTAGACATAACATCGTTGAGATACCAAAAATTGGAAGATATGATTCAGGCGACTGGTTTATCAAAAAAACAACTCTGCACATATTGCTGGACTGGAAAAGAAATTGCAGATTAATAACAATGGCAAGCCAAAATAACAAGATAATTGATTTAAGAAGTGATACCGTCACATTACCAACAGCGCGGATGCGGAAGGCAATATCTGAAGCGGAATTGGGTGACGATGTCTTTGAAGAAGACCCCACGGTCAATAGACTGGAAAAAATTGCGGCCGAAATTATCGGCAAGGAATCCGCGTTGCTTGTTTCAAGTGGCACTCAGGGCAATCTCGTATCGATATTAAGCCATTGTAACAGAGGTGATGAGATTATCCTTGGTAATCTCTCCCATACATTTTTGAATGAAGTTGGCGGCATATCAGCACTTGGGGGCATACATCCTCATACTGTGATTAATCAGGATGATGGCACAATGGATTTAAAAGAAATCGAGTCAGCAATAAGGGGCAATAATATTCATTATCCGAGAACCCGCTTAATATGTATTGAGAATACACATAACCGCTGTTATGGTACTCCCCTGACAGTAGAATACACAAATGCAGTATGCAAACTTGCCCACAATTACGGTTTAAAGGTGCACCTTGATGGTGCAAGAATATTCAATGCCTCGGTGGCTTTAAATGTTGATATTCAAAAATTGACCCAAAATGTTGATTCTTTAAGTTTCTGCCTATCAAAAGGATTATCGGCACCCGTCGGTTCACTAATTTGTGGAACAAAGGAATTTATCAAAGAAGCAAGAAGATATAGAAAGATGCTGGGCGGCGGTATGCGCCAGGCAGGAATAATAGCTGCGGCAGGCATTGTTGCTCTGGAGGATATGATCGATAGATTAAAAGAAGACCACAAAAATGCCCAGTTGCTTGCGGAAGGTATATCAGAAATTTCAGAACTGGCAATAGATCTTCAAAAAGTAAAGACTAATATCATTTATTTTGACCTCATCAGTAACAAAATTTCTGCCCAGGATCTATTGAAAAAAATGGAAGAAAAGGGTATAAAATTTTTAAGCACCGGGCCAAACCGTTTTCGAATGGTCACGCATTATGGAATTACAGAAGAAGATATAAAATTTACTGTTGCGACATTAAAAAAATTATTTTCTTTTTAACTTAAAAAATCTTATTTCATTTTCAAGACCCTTGGGAACAGAAATCCCTATAACTGTACAACGGTTAAACTTTGGCGATTGTAAAACCTTTACTACTTCCACCTCGCACCTTTCTCTACCTTCACGGTCAAGACCTATTGCCCGGGCACCTCTTTCAGGAATTGGTAATAATTCATATGGGATATATATAATGGAATGTGCTTCGGGCCTTTCGTCAATAACAAAAATCGCCAATCCCGGGCACCTGGGAATACACATTAAACAGCCTGTGCATTTTTCATAATCCACTTGCGGCAATTCAATTATGCTACCTTCAATTGTAATCGCCCCTTGAGGACAGGCGTCAACACAGGGGTTACATGGTATCCTTTCTGGACATTCAATTACCACATAGGGTTTCTTCTTTCTTCTTTCCTCGGTAATTTTAATATCCATCGCGCTATTATAATGAAAATTCGTTGAGATTCAAGGTCTTTTTACAATTTCAATTATCTCCAATACCGCCTTATCCATAAGTGATTTGAAATCATGGAATAGTTTTGGGATTACAATACCCGGCATAACATCTGCGCCTTTATTTTTTGCATCTTTTTCAATCTGTCTTAACGCCTGAGTTCCTCCAAGAAATCTAAAAGGGAATCCCATTGTAACAAATGGAATGACTTTCTTACCGGAAAGCCCGTTTGATTTTTTTATTGCTGCAATAAGAACCGGACAGGCTGAAAAAGCCCAAACCGGACAGCCAAATAGGACTAAATCAAATCTTGAACAATCAGGTTCATTTAAAATTTTAAAACTCTGCCCCGGCCCTGTCACTTTTACATCCGTTTTAATATTGATAAGTTCAACATGGTGTTTATCTTTAATCAAAGCATTGGCTATCCGACTGGCAAACTCTTCAGTCGTGCCAGTAACGGAATAATAAATTATCCCAATATGCATATTACCTCCCTATAAAAAGCATTGAGGATCTTCACCATAAAAATCATTATTCAATGCATAAACAAGTGCACGGCAACCCAGACATCCTTCAATTACGCAATCCTTACATTTGCCTTTTAAATTCTCAACGATGTTATTCTTTAGGATTTCTAACCTTAACAGAATTTCTCCAAAATCGTCATGCAATAAATTACCAATTTTTGTTGGAAATCTCCTACAGGGAAAGACATCCCCGTTCGGCATTAATGCCATTGATTCCTCACCCAAATTACATAATGCCCCTTTTAATTCAATCGAATTCTTAAAGATTATGTGAAAAGCCTTGTATGGAAGCAATTCTTTTGGTTCGTAATCAAGGTCAATACATCTTATTAAAGCATCTATAACAGCGTACCATTCATCTTTTTTTAAATATTGATTTTTCAATAATACGCCTCTACCCCAGGGCACAAATCTTTCGACAATTATCCCATCAATATTTAGACCCCTGGCAAACCGGAGCATGCTATTTAAATTCAGATAATTATAACTACCCAGGGTAAACATTAAAATAATTTCTTTTTTGCAAATATTACGAAGATTTTCAATATTCATAATAACCCTATCAAATACTCCCCTGCCCCTTATTTTATCATTAGTTTCAGGGTCGCTACCTTCAAGTGAAATTTTTATCTCTTTTAATTTTTTAATACGATTTAATTTTTCACCATTTTCTTTGTTTAATAATAACCCGTTGGTGATTATATTGAGACATTTAACATTATCCATTTCATCAAGCACATCAAGAAGTTTAAAGATATCTTTGTATAGCAGAGGTTCACCCCCAGTTAAATTTATTGTTATCTTTGCATTATTTAATTTTTCCGTTATCTTCGATAGAATCTTTTTATTATCCTCAAATTGTAAATCGCAACTGTGCGAAAAATCATCCTGATAACAATGGTAGCAACGAAGATTACAATAGTTAGTTATATGCCATTGAAAACCAAAGTACTGCATTAACTATTTTATCTAAATTATTAACTTAGTCAATAAAATAAAATTTAACAACCAGATTTCTTTATTGATTTTTTTATAATCTTAAGTATAATTACTTAGGGAATACTATATGGAATATATAATCACCGGCGCAGTACTTTTAATTGCGGGATTGGTTATATTCATTATTATAATATTCCAGAGAATGCAAAAAAGGGGTGAAGTTTTATCTCAAATTGCAATTCTAACTGATGAACTGGATCGTCAAAAACAGGAAAATATCGGACTGAGGAATGAATTGCGCGAAATCGTTTCGCAAGACAATATTCTCTTTTCTTCGATAATAAGATTGACATCAAGATTAGAACCCATAGAGATCGCGTGGGAGACGGTGGGATTTTTAAATAATTACCTAAATGCCCCTAAGGTTGCGCTCTTTTTCCTTGACGAAAAAGAAAAACGGCTTAATCTGGTCGCCCAGCATGGTTTAAATGAAAACTGGCTGCCCAAACTCGTTTATGATGTTGGTGAGGGCAGAGTTGGTGTAACTGCCGAAAAAAGGATACCTTTAACTCCAAATGAATCTGAAGTTTTACGAATTAAAGAACCCTATCCCTACTATGTCCCGGATATATGTTATCCACTGGTTTATCAAAACAGAATCTTTGGCGTGATTGCTTTAAATCGCGAACAGAATCTCGATGAAAGAGAGAAAAATATCGTCGGTGTGGTTGTGAGAATTGTATCAACCGCCCTACAGAACACTCTGAGTATGGCAATAATGCGCGACCTTGCATCCATAGACCCATTGACAAAATTATATAACATCGGGTTTTTCAGAGATAAACTTACCGAGGAGTTGAATCGAGCGAAGAGATTTCAGCATAATCTTTCGGTAGCAATCATTGACCTTGATAATTTTAAATATTTCAATGATACATTCGGACATCAGGCTGGTGACCAGCTTTTAATCCGCCTTGCCAATATCTTTGGCAAATATTTTCGTGATACTGACCTTGTGGCAAGATATGGTGGAGACGAATTTATTGTTATGTTTCCTGAAACAAAAAAAGAAGAAGCCGCAAAAATGGTTGCCAATCTATTGAGTAATGTCCGCATGTTCGACTTTTCCCAGGGAGAGAAAAAAATTGCATTTTCGGCGGGTATTGCAACCTATCCTGATGATGGTTTGGCACCGTCTGATTTAATAAAAAATGCAGACAAGGCACTTTATGAAGCAAAGAGTGCAGGTCGCAGCAGGGTTATGATGTACTATCATAAAGTTGAAAAAATATAAAGCAACAAATAATTTCAGCTATACGAAAAATTTATGAATTATATAATTGCCCAAATAAGAAAAAAATTGAATAACCCGATTTCTCTAATGGAAGTGTGTGGCACCCATACAATGGCTATTGCCCAGGCGGGAATAAGAAAAATATTTTCCGAAAATTTGAAACTTCTTTCCGGGCCAGGATGTCCGGTCTGTGTAACACCCCAGGAGGTGATTGACTGGACAATCGGACTGGCGCAGAGAAAAGATGTGATAATTACCACTTTCGGGGATATGGTGCGCGTTCCAGGGACGATGGGAAATCTTGAAATGTATCATCCAATAATTGTCTACTCGGCACGGGATTCGCTCAGCATTGCGCAAAGTAATCACCAGAAAGATGTTGTTTTTGTTGGCGTGGGATTTGAAACCACATCACCCACTGTTGCGGCAACAATCCTTGAAGCCGAGGCAAGAAATATAAAAAACTTCTATGTAATTCCTGCATTCAAATTAATCCCTCCTGCTCTTGAATTTATCGCCTGTTCACCCAATATAAAGGTCAATGGATTTATATTACCTGGACATGTATCAACTATCATTGGTTCAAAACCTTATGAATTTATTGCCCAAAAATATCGTATTCCAGGTTGCATAACCGGGTTTGAACCAGTAGATATACTGATCGGAATAAAAAATCTCGTTGAACAAATTAGCAAAAAAGAAGCAAGAATAGATATTGAATACAAAAGAGTCGTTAGTCCTGAAGGAAATAAAACCGCCCTGCAATTACTTGAAAAGGTATTTCAGCCCGTGGATTCTTTCTGGCGGGGCATTGGTTTGATCCCCCGATCCGGTCTTTCATTTAAAAAAGAATTTGAACGATTTGATGCAACAAAAAGATATGATATAAAAGTTTCAAAATCAAAAGAACCCCGAGGATGTATGTGTGGTAAAATTTTACTCGGTGTAAAAACACCGCCGGAATGCCCTTTATTCGGAAAAAAATGTACCCCCGCTAATCCAATAGGTGCCTGCATGGTATCATCAGAAGGTTCCTGTGCTGCATATTACAGATACCAGGATTATAAAATACCTAAAAGTCCAAAATGCCTAAATATTTAAAAGTCCAAAATGCATAACTATCTATATGAAAAGAATTACAAAAGAATTAATTGATGAATTTTATAAAATGTTAAATCCCTGTAGGTTATGTCCCAGGGAATGTATGGTAAACAGATTGGCAGGTGAAACCGGCAATTGTAAGGCAGGCCTAAAACCCAAAGTATCTTCCTATCATCAACATTTTGGAGAAGAATATTGTCTTGTAGGAAAATGCGGTTCCGGAACAATATTTTTCGCCCATTGTAATCTTCATTGTGTTTATTGCCAGAATTATGATATCAGTCAACTCGGTATCGGTAGAGAAGTAAGTGTGGAAAGACTCGAAATGATGATGATTGAACTCCAGGAACTCGGATGTCATAATATAAACCTTGTTACACCAACACCATGGGTTCCACAAATTGTAGACGCATTATCATTAGCCCAGCAAAAAGGATTGAAAATTCCAATTGTTTACAATTGCGGTGGCTACGAATCGATTAAAACGCTGCAAATGCTGGAAGGAATAATAGATATCTATATGCCAGATATAAAATATGCTGATAACAAGAAAGGTGAAAAATATTCTAAAGTTCCTGACTACTGGGATATTGTGAGAGAATCTTTAAAAGAAATGCACAGACAGGTGGGAGATTTAGTTATTGAAAATGGAATTGCAAAAAGGGGACTATTGATAAGACATCTCGTCCTGCCCAATGGACTCGCCGACTCAAAGAAATGTCTGGAATTCATAGCCAACGAAGTATCAAAAACCTCTTTTGTTAATATCATGGATCAGTACTATCCTACTTTTCGGGCAGGTGATTATCCTGAACTAAATCGAAGGATTACACCAAAAGAGTATATTGAAGTCATTAAGGATTCTCCTTTGGAAAGAGGAAAAGAAATATATTTATGAAAAATTCTAATACTGCTTCGGGGATAAATTTCTTCTGGCAAAAAACCTTTTTAGCCTTTCAGTATCCAAATTACCGACTCTGGTTTTTTGGTCAGTTGATATCATTATTTGGAACCTGGATGCAGAGCACTGCCCAGGGATTTTTTATTTACGAACTAACCCACTCCTCTGCTTTTCTTGGTTATATCGGATTTGCAGCGGGCTTACCAACCTGGATTTTTATGCTTTATGCCGGCGTAATTGCAGATCGCATTCCCAGGAGAAAAATAATGATTGTTACACAAAGCACAATGATGACATTCGCATTTATTTTAGCAGCGCTGACATTTTTGAAAATTGTTCAACCCTGGCATATCATTCTACTGGCATTAGGAATGGGAACCGCCAATGCATTTGATGCACCGGCACGACAGGCATTTGTACGGGAACTCGTTGAACCTGCCGCGATGACAAATGCAATTGCTTTAAATTCGGCGATGTTTAATACAGCAATTGCACTTGGTCCAGCAGCAGGTGGGGTAATATATGCAGCATTAGGACCGGGTTGGTGCTTTACAATAAATGGTTTAACATTTATTGCGGTTATAATTGCGCTTTTATCAATGCAGATTAAAACTTTCAATTCCACGAAGAGTACCAATTCTCCATTAATAGATTTAAAACAGGGCATAAAATATACATTCAATCATCCAAATATAAGGCTTTTAATTCTTACTATTGCTGTTACCGCCTTGTTTGGCGCAACATTCACCACATTGCTTCCTGCCTGGGCAGTAAAAATACTCCATGGTGATGCCCGGACCAATGGCTTTCTTCAGACTGCCCGGGGTGTTGGTGCCCTAACCTCTGCCCTATTTATTGCATCACTCGGGATATTCCATTTTAAAGGTAAATTGCTTACAATCGGCACATTTTTATACCCAATTTTTGTGCTACTCTTTGCTTCCTCCAATAATTTCACTTTGGCGATTATTTTCCTCTTTTGTGCGGGCATGGGTCAGATATTGATTATGAACCTTTGTAATTCACTCGTCCAAATCCAGGTTGAAGAAGGAATGCGGGGACGGGTGATGGGTATCTATACATTTGTATTTTTTGGACTAATGCCTTTTGGTGCGCTCTGGATCGGCACTGTGGCACAACTATCCGGAGAGAGAATTGCCATTTTGGCTGCAGCATCAATAACCCTGCTCTATGCAATTTTAATATATTCCTTGGGCCGTCCACTCTGGGAATTGAAATAACGAGATTCTAAAATAATCTTACCTTAGGCTGAACAACATTTATTCAATTATGAAAATCTAATCGGACAATTGACTTTAAAAACTTTTCGCATATAATACTACTCATGATTTATTTGCTCTGTCAGACCTGTGGAAAAAAATTCTGCGATAACAAGCCTCTATGGCAATGTCCCTGTGGTGGATTTTTGGATGTAGAAATAGCCAACCGACTATCAATAGAAAAATTAAAGAAAAGGCCACCTGGAATATGGCGGTATCGAGAGATGTTCCCATTAACAGAAGATGAGAATATTGTAAGTTTTAATGAAGGATTTACACCCCTCGTAAGAATTCCCTTAGAAAAAAAGACGGTGCTTTTCAAAATGGATTTTTTATTTCCCACCGGTTCTTTCAAAGACCGTGGGGCATCGGTACTGGTAAGCAAAATTAAAGAACTGGGTATAAAAAAAGTCTTGATTGATTCTTCAGGAAATGCAGGAAGTGCCGTAAGTGCATATTGCGCAAAAGCAGGGATTGAATGTCTGGTTCTTGTACCCGAAAATACCAGTGAAGAAAAATTAAACCAGATAAAGGCATACGGGGCAAAATTATATATTGTTCAGGGAGACCGGGATGAGACTGCAAGGGTTGCCCTGAAACTTGCCGAAAAGATATATTATGCCAGTCATTATTACAATCCATATTTTGTCCATGGCACAAAAACATTTGCTTACGAGATTGCCGAACAATTGGATTGGAATGCACCGGATGCGGTCGTCTTACCGATTGGCAATGGCACACTCTTGTTGGGCGCTTATATTGGATTTAAGGAATTATTGCACCAGAAGATAATCAAAAAAATGCCCAGATTAATTAGTATTCAGGCACAGAATTGCGCACCGATATTCTGGATGTTCAAAAATGAAACCCGCAGAATCCCTGATTTAACAATCAAAACCACAATTGCAGAAGGAATAAGCGTTGGCAGACCACCGAGAGCAAATCAGATTCTTTCAGCAATTAAAGAGTCAAATGGCATGGTTCTAACCGTCAGCGAAAAAGAAATCAAAAAGGCATTAAATGAAATTTACAAGTGTGGAATTTATGTTGAACCGACCTCGGCAACTGCCTGGGCCGGAGTAAAAAAATATCTGAAATTTTCAAAAAGAAAAGAGTTAATCGTATCAACATTCACGGGCACCGGCTTGAAATCCCATAAATTATGACATTTATCATCATCGGTTTTATCATTGCTTTCGTCGTCATAGTCTTCATCGGACAGAAAAACCTTCCTCTGGCACTTTTCTGCGGCACAGTTATTCTCGGATTATTTACAATCCCGCCCATTAACATCTTAAAAATATTTATAAGTACCGTCGTAGACATACCGGTAATCCTTTTAGCCTTTGTAGTATTTTTTATCCCGATGATCGGTGGGATAATGCGCGAAACCGGGCAGATGGATAATATCGTAATAAATTTGAGAATCGGTAAAAGAGGGATTATGGCGGTCGCCCCGGCAATAATGGGGTTGTTGCCAATGCCTGGTGGTGCGCTATTCTCTGCACCAATAATGGAAAAGAGTGGTGAGGGTGTAAATGACGATTTAAAGGTGGCGATAAATATCTGGTACCGACACTTATTGATTCTCATTTATCCTTTGAGTTCAGACCTGATTGCCACCACCAAGATTGCCGGATTGAATATTTATTATGCCATTTTATACCTCTTCCCTACCCTGATTATTGCAGCAATACTTGGACAGATATTTTTTCTGAATAAGGTCAAAGGCGTAATCACTTATACCGAAGAATTTTCATTAAAAAATCTTTTGATACCATTGATGATAATCCTGGTTGCACCAATTTTGGATTTTGTCTTTCGCAGTTTAAAGGTTTTTTCTTTAAAAGAGATTGGGACCTTGATTGGCGTGATGACCGGTTTCGGACTTGCAATTATCTTCAGTACGAAAAAGGTTGATTTGAAACAGGTTTTCTTAAAAATGAAACCTTACCGGTTTTCCTTTATTATTTGGGGGCTTTTTTATTTTTTGAATATTTTTAAAGTATCGGGGATTGATAAAGTGATTGCCCGAATACCATTCCCACCACTTTTATTATGTATCATCGCGGGATTTATTTTAGGTATTGCCACAGGGAGAATTCTTCTGCCTTCATCAATAATATTCCCTATCTTTCTGTTAACCAACCATATTACTCCTTTAAAATTTGCTTTGATATATACAAGCATCTTTTTTGGTTATGTCGTATCACCGGTCCATCCCTGTTTGAGTGTAACCTGTGAATATTTTACGACAAACATTAAAAGTTCTTTGAAATTGCTAATGCCACCCGCATTAATAATTATCGTTATGGTGATGATATTGGGAATAATTAGTCTTTTTGATTTTTCTATGCGGAGTTTGTAAGGTTTGTTTGAACACCGCAGCACCGAAACAGAAAAATATCGTACCAGATTTTAGTCGCAGGCCTCAGCCTGCGTATAGTCTTTTCCATG
>CBFGJP010000063.1:0-15082 GCA_965649105.1 Caldifarciminota bacterium | reverse complement strand
CAAATGAAGGACAGTTCTGCATCCGCGCCACTGACATTTAATGTCAGTGGTTTGACATAAAATGTCAGTAAAACCATCGCCCGATAATTTACCTGCAGGGGTATATTTTATAAGGTATTGGAGCGAAGATGGTGCAATCAGGGGAATGGTTAAATGTGTGATTTTAAAATAACAAATTTAAGAATAACAATATTCAAGTAATTTATCTTTCTACGGAAATTCAACGATTGCAATTAATATCAATATCACTTTATCATTTTTAAGTATCGATAAATCTGCCTTGCCGATAAACCAATTTCTGCACATGTTTTTTTAATGTCTTTATTGTTGGCAATAAATACATCATAAATCAATCGCGCCTTGTATTGTTGTACTTTTTGCTCAATAGTAAGTGGTTTAGTATATTCTAATCCTAAATCCTTAACATCAATATATTCTTTTCTGCAGGTCAAAAATGCCTGTTCCAATATCTTCTCAAGTTGACGCACATTACCTGGATAATCAAATTCCATCAAAAATTTTTTTGCCTGCTCGGTTAATCCCGAAACAAAGCCTTTATATCTTTCCCTTATTTTTAATAATATATGTTCAATTAAAACAGGTATTTCCTTGCGCCGCTCACGGAGGGGTGGAACTTCAATTTTCGGTGAATTTATTCTATAATATAAATCTTCTCTAAATTTACCCTGTTCGATAAGTTCTTCGAGATTACGATTTGTAGCAAAAATGAATCTGACATTCACAGTCCGCCCTTCATTGGTGCCAAGGGGAATAACTTTCTTATCTTCGAGAACGCGCAGAAGTTTAGCCTGGACATTGGGCGGCAATTCAGCAATTTCATCGAAGAATAGTGTTCCATTGTTTGCATACTCGATCTTTCCGATCTTATCATATCGGGCATCAGTGAATGCCCCTCTTTTATATCCAAACAACTCAGATTCAAAAAGATTCTCGGGAATGGCAGCACAGTTAACGACTACAAATTTTTCTTTTGCCTTGGCGCTGGCATTGTGAATTGCTGATGCAAGAAGATCTTTGCCGGTTCCACTCTCACCAATTATTAAAAGATTGGTATTCTGTAATGCAATATTCTTGGCATTTACTTTAATCTCGTCCAAACCAATGATATCATCGAAAGTATAGGGAGCTTGTCGTGTAAAATCATCTTCATCCACTGTCTTTTCATCTACTGGTTCGAAGATAAATATGTATTTATCACTGTATTCCTTCCGTAATACATAATATCTTTCAGAAGTTTTTTCAGATTTAAATACCTCATTTATGACTAACTTTTTGGTTATGAGTTCTGTATCAAAAGAACTTGTAATATTATCCTGGATATGAAATTTTAATACTTTTTTTGCACGTTCGCTCAACCAAACTATGCTCCCCTTATAATTTGTAATTACAAAAATCAAATTTAATAATTTAGATAAATCAGCAAAAAATTTTAATTCAGATGCCTTCTGGTATTCTTTTTGAATTATTCCCGCAAGAATTTTTACCAGTGCAAAGGTATGGGGATGGCCTTTTTTTGCTGGATGTACTATCACAATTGTGCCTAACAATTTTTCATTATACATTATTGGTGCACAAAAGCAGGCACCGGATTGAAAGATTTTTAGATAGTATTCCTTCCCCTTTACATAAACAGGTCTTAAATGCCTTATAGCAATCGCGACTGCATTAGTTCCAGCATCTTCTTCACGCAGCGATCCCCCTTCACCAAGTCCTATCTTACATCTGTTCTGTAGAATAGATTCAGGGCCAATTGCTTTTAATATGTATCCTTCTTTATCAGTCAGGACTATTATTGAACCACAATATTTAAATGTTTCGCTGCATAACTTCATGTATGGCAATGCCGCTTTTATTAGAAATTCATTGATGGTCTGGCGATTAATAAGTTCATGACGGGTCAGTGATTTTGTAATACGCGATTTGTTGGGATCCAATCCCAACTTTTTACAACGGGTTTTCGATTCTTTTATCCATTTTTTTCTTTCTGATATCTCATCCATATTAACCCGCCTTTATCAATATCATTTGAAAATTGAAATTAAAAATACCCCAGCAATTTATAAAAAAAGGTACAAGGCGCCGCTGCTAATTATTATTTTATAACCTTAAAGATCGGGGCCTTATACCTTACGGTGATTATACACAAGAATTAGAAATTGTCAATATAAAAAAAAGCTCACATTCGATTTTAAAAAAATAACTATACACTTAAGTCATATACTTAATTTGACATCGTCGAAAATCTCGATAACTTGATTTTATTTACATTATACAAAATCAAGCTTTCTGGCGATCATAATTTTTAGATCTTCTTTCATTGTCTCAACAATCACATCGATCGACCCGAGAAATATAATCTTTCCCGTTTTAATAACAATTCCACCCGCCATTTTATCATCAATTTTTAAAGCAAAATTATAGCCTTCCTGTTTTATGAATTTCTCAATCTGTGCCTGGTATCTTTGTTTATCCGTGCTTGACAAATAGAGTTCTCCTCCTTCTACACCACTATTTTTTATCAAAGACTTTAGAAATTCAAGATAATTTTTATGCTCGGGCAATTTTTTTATCGCTGAATGGAGCACATCATCTATATATTCCTGCATCTCTCCGGTCAGTTTTTTATTGAACTCAAGCCTTGCTTGGGCAAGTGCCTTCATCACCTCAGATTTCTTCTTTGTTTCGATTTCCTCGTTTAATTTTTTTTCTGCTTCTAAAATCTTTTCTTCATACTCTCGTTTTATTTTTGCAATTTCTTTCTCGTATGCCTGATTGATCGCATCAACCTCTTTTTTTGCTTCTTCTAAAATCTTTTCAATTACGCTTTGCATATTTATAATTTCATTCCCATTAAACTTAAGATTGTAACAATTAGTCCCAATACCGCATATATTTCAACCAAAATTCCATAGATTACTGCCTTTGCTGATTCCTGCGGCCTTTTTGCAACCATTTCAACCCCTGCAGTACATACCTTGCCCTGCCAGATTGCAGAAACAAGGCCTGCGAGTGCTACCGGCATACAGGCAAAGAATAGTTGAAGCCCCTGCCACAGCGATATTGCAGGCACTGTGCCTCCGAGCAGACCAATCTTGGTCATCAATAAGAATGCACCGAGGAATCCGTAAAATCCCTGCGTTCCAGGAAGTGCTACAAGAATTAATAACTGCCCGAATTTATCAGGGTCTTCACTTAGAACTCCATTTGCTGCCTGGGCAGTATAACCAATTCCAATGGCTGAGCCGATGCCCGCAAGAATTGCGGCAAGGGCACCACCAGCAATGGCAATTGCTAAACCCAACGGGTCATTCATATTACCTCCTTATGAAAAGAGTTTTTATTAAATAATCTCCACATATTTTGTCTCCATACCGAATGGTTTAAACATTTTGCCCCCACCCGCATAAAATCTGCCAAAGAATTCAATATAATGCAGACGCATCGTATGGATAAATCCGCCTAGCGCATTTATCACAATATTGAAACTATGACCGATAATTAATATAACAATTGCCAAAACTATGCCGATGACGGGCACTTTTAATACCATCCAGGCGATCATGTTAACCGTCACTGCTATCCCCCCCGTAACCATTCCTAATGCCATCAATCTAATATATGAAAGAATGTTGCTTACAAAGGATGTTATACCATAGAGCGTATATAATCCCCAGGCAATCCGAATCAGAACTTTCTTTCCATATTTTATACGAACAATATTTACGATAAACAGCGCAAGCGAGATATATTTAAAATAACCAGGAAATACCTTCATAAGAGTTCCTAACAAAAATAATACAAACAATGTCCATAAAATCTGGTCAAGTAAAGGGGGGTTACCGGTGCGGTTTGAAAATAGTATAATACCCGTGATTGATAAAAGTATTAGTATTTTTAAGACCGGGAATTTAAAAACAGTAAAATACAAGGGAAGGCATACAATTAATATCGCCCAGGTGAGATTTTCAAATATTGCCCGCGCATATTCTTTATTACGTAGATCATCAAAAACTTCTATTAACACTCCCAAAAGAACATGTACATATCCAATTCCAAGCGATAAATAGAAAAAAGGCATCGGATTGGTTAGGGGGTCAAAAAGCATCAATTTTTTTAAATTTTTAAAAAATCCAATGCCAATCAGGTCAAATAAATTGCCGGCCCAACCCCCAACCATACTTCCGGTGAATATGGTGATGATTCCACCCACAAACAAGATCCATAATAAGCTTTTGTCCCCGGGCACCTTGCGCATAAGATATAAGGAAAATAAGGCAAGAAATATTCCATATATCGCATCCGTAAGACAGAGAGCAAAGAATATGGGGAAAAATACTGCAATGAACGGTGTAGGATCATACTCTTTCTGTTCCGGCATACTATATAACTTGATCAACATTTCATAAGGGGTGCTCCACCAGGGATTTTCAATCGCAACCGGCGGCTTTTCATCCGGTTCCGGAACAATCCTTTCAAATGCTACAAGTTTGAAATCATCGACAATTTCTTTTAGTCTATTTAAATCTTTCTTTTTTATCCATCCAATGATATTCAATGTACTTGAAGTCTCGGGTAATGCTCCAGCAATACCATTCTTTTTGAATTCATTGTCTATCCAGTCATACATAATCTTCAAATTAATGATCTCCCGGGCGAGTTCAGATTCTCTCTGGTTGAGTTCAATAAGTCTTTGATTTATTCTTTCAATCTGTCCAGTATATTCCTTTATTAAATCTGCAGGTGTCTTATCGATATTCGGTAGTGCTACGATCTCACATCCAAGTTCAATCAATTTCCCTTTAAATTTTTGTATATCAACCCGACGCACAAAGAATAAACCAAAAATTTTCGAGCCAAGTCTGTTTACAATTTCAAATGAAAAAGGTATATCAGTAACTGATGATTCGATAATTTTGTAAATCTCCTCAGATTTTATGTGAACTGGTATTGATTCAACCTTTTGGAAATTCTTTAATGCACTTAACTTATATTTCAATGGCTCAAAGGGCGTTAGTATTGAAGATAAAGTTTTTAAACTCAGCAATTGGCTGTTTAAAGTTTCTCTCTCTTTTTTTAGCTGGGTAAGTTCCTCAATCGTTTTTTTAAAATCATATTTCTTTGTTAATTGCTCAAAATCTTTTAAGTTCATCGGTATGCGTGGTGGCACAAAGTTATCAAGAACTCCTTTTTTCTGATAATACGCAATCTGGTTGATTGCTTCTTTTATCCTCTCCAGTTCGGCGGGAGTATAGAAAGGCGATTCTTTTAATGAAGTAATGTGGATGATTTTTAGTTTATGTATTTTATCAATAAACTGTTCTTTTATGCTTTTATGGACAACTATTACAATCTTTTCTAATGGGACTGTTGCCATTTTAGAATCTTCTCCTGAATTTCCTCTATTGCCTTGGTCTTAAATTTTTTGAATTTTTCTTTAAGTTCCTTGCTCTGCTTTTCATATTCTTCTTCTATCAATTTTCTTTGCTCAGCAATAATCCTCTCAATCTCATGTTTGCTTTCTTCCAATAATCTACTTCTTTTTTGTGCTACCTTTTCAAGTTGCTTCTGTAAATCTTCTTTAATTTTTTGTAGTAACTCAGCGCCTTTTTGTTCTGCTTCTTTCTTTAATTTTTCTGCTTCATTTTCAGCATTTTTTATTGCCTCAATTAAATCCATAAAACCTACCTTTTTCCAAGTATTTCTTTCACCCTCATCAACCTTGTTAAGTCAGACCTCTCAATTTCTAACAACTTTAAATTTATATATTTTATTGTCTCTTCTATAGATGGTATCAGAATAAATTCCAGGGCATTTACCCGACGTCTGGTTTTCTCAATCTCTATCGCAAGGAGTTCAAGCGCCTTTTCTAATTCAGCAATCCTGAGCAATCCCTCGAGTAGTGCATCAATCTTTTTTAGCGCCAGATCAAGGTCTCCTGAAGTATTTAAGAATCCATAACTGAGCATTGTACCAGAAATCTTTTTTATGAATTTTGGTATGCGGACATTAAATACCCTTTCTGTAGTATATTCTATTTCAATCTTTTTATTCCCACCCAGCAATGCCTCTTCAGTAGTACTCGGTGCCTGTTTGCTTGAAGCAAAATAGAAAAAACTATAAGCGGATTCAAGGTCCCTTTCAATTTTAAATCTTAACTCTTGGATCTGCTTAACAAGTTCCATTATCTTTCTAATTAACTCGTCTTGTTTATCCTTCAATAATTTATGCCCGCGCCGGGCAATAACATTTCTTCTCTTTAATCGCAACAATTGCATGCGGGTAGGAGGGATATCTAATCTCATAATTGCACAATCCCGAAAGAAATTTTAAATTTATGAACTGAATTTTGGCATATTTCCCAATTACTGGGTTCATTAATCTTTAATTTTGGATCCTGGTTTTCGGATTTCGGATTTGGAAATCTATTTTTCTTGATTGTCATAATATTTTTTCAAGTATTCTTCCCTAACACGTTTCATTTCAGTTCTGGGAACAAGTTTTAATAATTCCCAGCCTAAATTGAGTGTCTGTTCAATTGTCCGATTTTCGTATTCACCCTGATTGATATAGCGCTGTTCAAAAATAGTAGCAAACTTTAAATAGATCTTATCCATATCTGAGAGTGCGGCTTCACCAAGAATAATCGCCAGTTCCTGAGCCTCTTTGCCTCTTGAATAACAGGCGATCAACTGATTGAATAAATCTGAATGGTCCTCACGGGTCTTGCCCTTACCAATTCCTTTATCTTTTAACCTTGATAATGATTGCATCACATCCACGGGCGGTAGAATCTTTTTTCTGTATAATGCCCTTGAAAGAATTATCTGGCCTTCGGTTATATATCCAGTCAAGTCAGGTATCGGATGGGTCTTGTCATCTTCAGGCATTGTGAGAATCGGAATTAATGTTATTGACCCCTTTTTTCCTTTGATTCTACCTGAACGCTCATAGATTGTTGCTAAATCGGTATAGAGATAACCAGGGTATCCCCTGCGACCGGGAATCTCTTTCCTGGCTGCTGAGATTTCCCGCAATGCCTCAGCATAGTTAGTCATATCAGAAAGTACAACAAGGATATGATAGCCTTTTGTAAATGCAAGATATTCGGCAACTGTGAGAACAACCCTCGGTGTTGATACCCTTTCTATCGCCGGGTCATCGGTGAGATTTAAAAATACAACAACCTTTTCTAGTGCCCCGGTTGAAGTAAAATTACTAATGAAAAAATTTGCCTCTTCAAAGGTAATGCCCATTGCACCAAAAACAATTGCGAATTCCTCGCCTTTCTGCAGCACCGTTGCCTGCCGGACGATCTGGGCCGCAAGCCTATTATGCGGTAATCCCGAACCCGAGAAAATCGGAAGTTTTTGACCACGCACTAGGGTATTGATACCGTCTATTGCTGAAATTCCAGTCTGAATGAATTCATTTGGATAATCCCGTGCCGTAGGATTTATTGGTGCACCGTTTATATCAAGCAATGCCTCAGGCACAATCTCTGGACCATCATCAATGGGCCTTCCCAATCCATCAAATACCCGACCCAGCATTTTTGATGATACGCCGATCTGAAGGGTTTTAGCAAGGAACCGCACACGGCAATTGGCTACATCAATACCTGAAGAACCTTCAAATATCTGAACCAGGGCTTTATCGCCATCAACCTCAAGGACTCTACCCCTCTTTTTTCCGCCGCCCGGCGTATATATCTCTACGAGTTCTTCGTATTTTACTCCCTGGGTTCCTTCAACGAGTAAAAGTGGGCCACTTACATTGGCGATGCTCGCATATTCTTTAATCATTTTCCAACTCCTGCTGGTATTTTGCTTATTAAATCTTTAAAATCCTTTAGAATTTCTTCTTTAAATACATCAATCTGATTCAAATTCTTTTCGTCAATATACTTTGCCCTTGCAATCTTTTCCCTTACCGGCATTTGAACTATATCACTGAATGGCACCCCTTTGCTGAGTGCATCCTGTGCCTGATTATAAAAGAATAAGCACAAATCAAGCATTTTATATTGTTTTAGCAAAGAAGTATATGTATCAATTTCATGGAAGGCGTTTTGATGTAAAAAATCTTCTCGGATTGAACGGGCACCTTCTAAGAGCAATCGATCCTGTGGTGATAAGGCGTCAATTCCAATCAATCTCACAATCTCCTGGAGTTCTGCTTCTTCTTCAAGGATCCTCATTGCCTCTTTTGATAGGGTGGTAAAGCCTGCTGCGACGGAATCAAGGTCATCACTTACATCATCTATATAAAGGGAATAAGAATTCAACCAGCTTATCGCAGGAAAATGCCGCTGATATGCAAGTCGGTCTTCGAGACTCCAGAATACCTTTACGACGCGGAGGGTTGCCTGGACAACCGGGTCTGACAAATCGCCGCCCGGTGGGGAAACCGCACCAATGACACTAAGTGCACCTTCTCTTTCAGGACTGCCCAGTGGTTTTACTCTGCCCGCCCGTTCATAAAAAGAACTGATTCTTGCACCAAGGTATGCGGGATAACCCTCTTCACCCGGCATCTCTTCAAGTCTTCCTGAGATCTCTCTCATCGCCTCGGCCCATCTTGAAGTCGAATCCGCCATCAATGCGACAGAATAGCCCATATCACGGAAATATTCTGCAATTGTAATTCCGGTATAAACCGATGCCTCCCTTGCCGCAACCGGCATATTTGAGGTATTGGCAACAAGAACGGTCCGCTTCATCAGTGGTTCGCCGCTCTTAGGATCTTTTAATTCAGGGAATTCGATGAGCACATCGGTCATTTCATTTCCGCGTTCACCACACCCAACATAGACTATGATTTCGGCATCTGCCCATTTAGCCAGCTGATGTTGTATCACAGTCTTACCTGAACCAAACGGTCCTGGACAACAGGCGGTGCCACCACGGGCGATCGGGAAGAAAGTATCTATTATCCGCTGTCCAGTACTCAATATTGTCGTCGGTGCTAATCTTTTTTCATAAGGTCTGGGGACGCGTACGGGCCAGCGTTGCATCATATTAAATTCTTTAATTCCCTCTTCAGTTTCTACAATATATATTACATCCATAACTTTAAACTTTCCACCCTTTATATCTTTCAATACTCCTGAAATACCTGGTGGAATCATAATTTTATGGATGACAAGCACACTTTCTCTTACCTGCCCAATTATATCACCAGGGAAGATTTTAATCCCTGGTTTAACCAATGGTTCAAATTCCCATAATTTCTCTCGATCCAGTGCAGGTACCTCAATACCCCTTGTGATGTTTGAACCAGTTTTTTCCTTAATCAAACTTAAAGGTCTCTGGATGCCATCATATATGTTTTCAATAAGCCCCGGACCCAATTCCACAAAAAGTGGTTGGTCGGTCAGGAATACCGGGTCGCCGGGTCCAATCCCAGATGTGTCTTCATAAACTTGAATAGATGCACGGTCTCCATCCAATCCAATTATTTCACCAATCAGTCTTTCATTGCTCACCCGGACCACATCATACATACGGGCACCGGTGACATTCCTTGCAATGACCAGTGGCCCAGAGACTTTAACGATTTCACCCTGTCTCATTTTTCCTCCAGAAAGATATCTGCACCTACTGCTTTTTTAATAATTCCTCTGAGCCTTTCAATCGCAATGCGGGTCTTTGTAGCACCGGTGGAAAAAGGAATCAGACAAGGAAAGGTTTCGGTTTGATATTTTCTAAGCAATTCTTTTAATTCGTCTGTAAGCTCTTCAGCAAATAATATCACCCGCACACCTTGATTAATTAATTCCTGGGCTTTTTTTTCTGCCTCACCTTTTTCAACTGCACAGACCATTGCACCGGTTGCTAAAAAAGGCAAAATTTCCTGTTTTTTGCCAATTATTGCCAGGTTACCAGACATCAGGAATGCTCTCTTTTAATTGTTCTATGGGAATGTTATATTGTTTTCCCATATAAACCTGGCGCAATCTTTTTATTTCACTCAATTTAAATTGATAATAACCAAATAATGGTTCCACACCAAATGTATAATATCTTGTCAATTTTAAAAATGAGAGTTTCATCTCCTCACATAGCCGTTCAAGTCTCAAAAATGAACCCTGGGTTTCAAGGTAATTTCCACCCTGCTCCACAATATTGCCATAGATTGTATTACGAAATGCCCTAATAATCGTGCCCATATCTTTATTTAGATTCTCTAAGAACAATTTGTCAGTAATACTGCCGTATCCAATATACACCTGTTTAAATATCTCAAGCGGATTTTCAAACTGTCTTGCACGGAAAAAATTTCTAATATTCTCTAAGTCAAAATAGATTTTAAAATATTCAAAAAAAAATGGTGATACTGTTGAAAATCCCCAGAGTTTTTTACAAAGGAATTTATCAAGTTCTGTTGATAGGATAAAACTATCCTTATGCTTGAGATACGCAGAAATTATTGCAATTATTTCATCCGACGATTCCAAGTCTGAAATATCAACATCATATAATAATTTGGCATCGCCGTTCTTTAACTTTACCTTAAGGTTATGGATTTTTTCAGGCAAAAGGACCATTTCCTTGATTTCATAATGGAGGCAGTATTTATAAAAAAATTGCCTCTCCTCTTTTTCTATTTCCATAAGAGCATCAAGAAATTCACCCGTGCCGGTATAGACAGTATCGCTCAGGATAGGTCGGAAACTATCAATTCCGGCATCAATAAGCCTATCAAAATGGCTTTTTTTTAAAAATTTTGCCTCTTTAGCACGGACAACGCCATTAACAAAGGTGTATCTGGTATCTTCGGTTCCTTTAAGCATATAATCTATAAATTTTATCCAGAAAATCGCCTTTGTCAATACCCCTTTGCAGAGTTTCAAGACATGGTATCCACCCTAAGAGAATATTCTGGGTTGAAAAAATAAAAAAATTTATTAATATATATAAATGCTCGGCAAAAAATTTTTTAAATCCAGGAGGCTAATATGACCGCAATTGAAAATTATTATCAAAGAATTTTAGACTCTAAATGCCCCAGTGCGATTCGTAAACATATTGTGGAGTTTTATAATATCACCAGGAATATTTCGTTGGTAAGCAGGGTCTTCAGGACTACCCGCAATACCGCAAGGAAAATCATCCGCCGTTTTCAGAGTGAAGGTGAAGATGGGTTAAAGGACCGTTCCCGTCGTCCGCAGCGGACACCTAAGGCAATCTCACCCCAGATTGAGGCAAAGATCGTTGCCCTGCGCGAATTCTACAGAGTAGCTTCGGATGGAGAAAAGATAACGGTGCGCTTAGGTCAGGAACGGATAAGATGGTTTTTGTCCCAGGAAGGCATAAGGGTCTCAATTTCTACGATCAATCGGGTTTTACATAAACACAATTTAATTAAGCCTCGTAAGAAGAAATGGCAGAAGCGGCGGCAGATTACCGAGTATCGTAAGAGTTTAAAACCATTTACTTTGTGGCAGGTGGATGTGAAGTATTTAGAGGATGTGCCCAATCTCTATGGCTTGATTTTAGATGGTAAAATTCCTGCCTATCAGTATACCGCCCGGGATGTGGCTACGGGCACGACCTTCTTTGCTTATGCGGAGGAGTTTTCACTGATAAATTCAATGCGGTTTATCTGGCTATTATTATGCCATTTAGAGTTTTTTGGTGTGGATACCAGTGAGGTTATTATCCAGACTGATAATGGTGCGGAGTTTATTGGGATGGTGTATGCCAAAAGGGAGAGTGGTTTTAGTGAGATTGTGGAGCGGATATTTAAGGGTGTGCATCGGACGATTCCGGTGCGGGTGCCTCGTTTTAATGGTGCGGTGGAGAATTTTCACGATCGGATAGAGGATGAGTTTTACGATATTGAGGGGTTTTCTGACGAGAAAGAGTTTTTAGGTAAGGCATATACCTATTCTTTGTGGTTCAATCTTGAGCGTCCGAATATGACTTTTAAAAAGACGCCCTGGCAGATGGTTCAGGAGGCTGGTATTGATAATCCCAATTTTTTAAATTTTCCGCCGGTGGTGCTTGATGATTTAGCGATTGATGCCCAATGGATGTTATCGGAACGGAAAGCCTTTCTGTCTAAGTATGCTAAACTTATGCCTTTTGTATACCGTAGGTATACAAAAGGGGAATCAAGTGGATACCATGTGTCCGACGGGCTCACCTTTAGACTTAAGTGTAAATTATAAAATCAATCTATGTGTACTAAAAAAATCCCGCATTTTTAATCTTTGGAAACTGTTTTATTGGGTTAACTTATTTTTCCTCTGTTCTTGAAAACTGTTGCAAGACCCGCCCCGGAAGTCTCTCGGTATTGAATTTTTAAATCCATTCCCGTCTGTTTCATTATTTGCACGACCTCATCAAAAGAGATTTTATGAGTACCATCGGTCTGAAGCGCATAGACCGCGCAATCCAATGCCCTTTCCGCTGCCATTGCATTTCTTTCTATGCAGGGGACCTGAACCATCCCCGCCACCGGGTCACAGGTGAGTCCAAGATGGTGTTCAAGTGCCATTTCTGCGGCATATTCCATTTGTTTTATACTCCCACCCAAAAGGTATGTTGCGCCGGCTGCGGCCATCGAGCAGGCGGTACCAATTTCTCCCTGGCAGCCAACTTCGGCACCCGAGATTGAGGCATTGTGCTTTACGAGATTACCAAAGAGTCCAGCAATCGCGATGGCATTAATAATTTTTTCTTCAGAAAATTTATAGCTTTCACTGAGATATTTGAGAACCGCAGGCAATACGCCACTTGAACCACAGGTTGGTGCAGTTACTATTATTCCGCCATCAGCATTTTCTTCGGCAACGGCAAGGGCATAGGAAAATACCCGACTGATCCTTTCCAGTAATCCCCGACTATTACAGGACTTGATATAAATAGATGCGGCCCGCCTTTCCAATTTTAATGGACCCGGAAGAATTCCTTCTGCCTTTATTCCTCTTTTTATCGCCTCCTGCATAATTTTCCAAATAGATAATAAAAATTTTTTGATATCCCTACCTTCATACCTAAAAACATATTCATATAAAGTAATCCCCCTCTTTGAACAAAAGGCATTAATTTCCTGAAAGCTTTTGTGAGGATAGATCTTACTATACTTATTGATTGATTTCAAATCGCGGATCGCACCTCCACCTATTGAAAAGACGAGCCACTTAACTTTTTCTCCTTTTTTATTTTCTGCTTCAAAAAGCATACCATTAGGGTGTTGAGGTAGAAATTCATCTTGCTTAAAAATAATTTTTGTATTATGGGATGGTAAAATCTCTTTGATTGCCTGTTCTGTGAGATGTCCCTTACCCGTTGCGGCAAGGCTACCATAAAGTGTAACACGATATTTTAAAGCATCAGGGCTTTTTTCTTTAAAAATCTTTGCTGCAGTTGAAGGTCCCATTGTATGACTGCTTGAAGGCCCTTTCCCAACTCTGTATAATTCCCTTATAGACTCCATGGGTTAAAATATAAATAAAAAATCCAATATGTCAACAACATATCAAATAGATTTCATATTCTCCTTTTTACCATAATTTTTTCTTTACAAAATGTAATTCTCTACTCCACCTAAACAAAGTCAATAATGTTTTCAACAAATAAAAATCAATCTAATAAAAAACAATCGCAAATATTTGTTTAGATCTTCTAACATTTTTCAAAATTTTTTGCCTGAAAAGTTGTAATTTTTACAAGACTAAATCATAGGAAAAATAGAAAAATACTACAAATTTTATCAAAAAATAGCCCGATTTTTGACATCAATTTATTGAAATTTCGGGAGATTTCTGGTTTACCCAGGAAAAGATGGTTTTACTGACATTTTATGTCAAACCACTGACATTAAATGTCAGTGGCGCGGATGCAGAACTGTCCTTCATTTGCGCGATTTTGTGGATAATTTGTGGATAACTCACTGACATTAGATGTCAGTAAAAAAAATGGAAGTATTGAAATTTCAACACTTTTGAGCTGGCACGATTTTTGCTATATATGTATTGTAAAGGGCTAAAAAGGGGATAAAAAGGCTAAAGAGGGCAAAAGGGCAATAAAAGGCAATTTATGGCAAGTCTTTAGTCTTGCGAATAATTCTAACAAGGTTTAAGGTGAAAAGTTAAAGAGAGAAAGGAGAAGAAGAATTATGGAAAAAGAGACTTCTGGAGTAGGGACTTCAGTCCCGTATGGTAGCGGTTTGATTTATCAAACAATGAAACCAGATAGACTAAATAGACCAGATTTCGGTTCCGGTCCTGACCCCTGCTGTTCTGAAAGGCGTGGTTATTGGGTGATGGGCATAGATGCTGGTCATTCCATAAACCTGTCTATTAGAACCAGCAGCGAGAAGGGTCCTGAAAAAAGTGGTAAGAATTAAGAAGTTGATTAACCATATAAGAGACACGAATACAATGTGCGAAGGGATTACGAGATGAAACATAGATACAAAATAAATGTTGATCTGAAAATATTGGAATATCTCTACGAGTTGGCACAGTTTGATGTATATTCAAAATGCAAAATCGAAGATTCTCTCTTTGATGGAGCCAACAAAACTTTTGTTGTCCGAGTTGGTGACCCACGCCTCTATCCTGCTAAATGGGGAATATACGAATTAAATAGCGGAAGCTATAAAATTTATAGACTTATTGACGGGAAGAAAACAATTAGGGATTTAGTTAATATTTTGCAGAAAAATTATTCTACTACACCTTCATTCAAAATAAAATATGATGTCTTAAAAACAATACGGCTATTTGAAAGAATTCGCCTTATTAAACAGAAAAGGAGAATAGATGGCATTTGAGTATGAAGAGTTACTGAAAGATGTGTCTGGTTTGAAGTTTATCGGGCCGATGGGACGAGAGAAATCCGCAAAGAGATTATTATATGAGAGTAAAAAGACATTGTTGAATGCAAAAAAACAAGGGTTTTTCCTTTATTATACAAATTTCCCACGTGGTTTACAGATTGAATTTTCAGCCGTGTGTAATTTGAATTGCAAACATTGCTACAACAACTCTGGCAGAAATGCTAAAGAGACCCTTCCGCTTGAAATTTTAAAGAAAATAGGAGAAGAAATC
>CBFGJP010000062.1:0-15247 GCA_965649105.1 Caldifarciminota bacterium | reverse complement strand
TAACCGTTAGGTATGATTCGGACAGAATAATTGTAACTAAAAATAGGGGGTTGTAAAGAGAGAAATTTAACATATTGACAAACCTTTTATAGCAGGGGTAAAGCGACATTCCCCAAAAAATTTCCGGCACAGTTTTTGGATATAAAATATAAAAATCAACATCTTTCCACCTGCCCTAAATTGACAGGTAACATGACACAACGCATTGGGAAATTGAATCTTTAATGCCCGTGCTATAATTTTATTTACAAAATCTTTGATGTTAAAAAAATAATGCAGACATAATATCCACCCCAATTAAATTCAAATCAAATTCTTCCTGGATGATACCACCATCTTGTCTTTTATCCCTGTAGCATAAGCTCAAAGTTGCCTCAAAAGGACTATCGTCGAAATTTACCATACATCCGTCGTTGATCCCTGCCATCCCGGTATAGAACTTAATTCTTTTGCTCCTCGTAGATCAGCTCTCTTGGATAATAGGCCATGTTGTCTTTATCTATGATTCCAACGCTGAATGCTATTGGATTCGACAGTACATCTGGATCTTGATATTCATGGGCAATAATTCATAAACAGTCCTTGCCGAATTCAATTTTAAGGTCTGTCACTACAACTTTAATACATTTCTAACAGGTTTTCTTGCAATTAAATACATCATACAATATCTTTATTTAAAATCAAAGGAGTGACAAAGACAGGTGGATAATAACCATCATTTTTTAAATTCATTAATTGGCTTTATCTGCATCTTTCCTTTGCGGGCAAATTTTATTGCCTCAATCTCAGCATAGGCGGAATTTAAGGCAGTAATAAATGGAATATTTAATTCTACCGCAAGGCGGCGCATTGTATAACCATCCCTTTTTGCACTGTAATTCATCGTCGGAGTGTTAATAATCAAATCTATCTTACCCTTTCTCATCATATCAAGTGCATTGGGTGATTTATGTTCACTTATTCTATAAACAGTCTCAACATTTATGCCGTTTTCACGTAGATATTGAGCAGTTCCCCTCGTTGCAACAATTTTGAAACCGAGTTCATTTAATTCTTTCGCAATTTTAACTATCTCTTTTTTATCTTCGTCTCTCACTGTTATATACACCGTTCCTGAACTTGCAAATTTATTATCGGCAAGGATTGCCTTGTAATATGCACCACCAAATGTTCTATCTATAGCCATAACTTCTCCCGTAGATTTCATTTCCGGACCGAGAATGGGGTCAACACCAGGTAATTTAAGAAAAGGAAATACCGGGCCTTTTACAGATATGAAATTTAATTTTGTTTCGTCAGGAAGATTGAGTTCTTTGATTGTATAACCAAGCATTATCCGTGTAGCCATCTTCGCTAATGGAATACCTATTGTCTTTGATACATAGGGCACTGTCCTTGATGCCCTCGGATTTGCCTCAAGAACATAAACTGTTCCATTCTGAACTGCTAATTGTATATTTATTAAACCAACGGTCTTTAGAGCAACTGCAATCTCATAAACAATCCTTTTGATTTCGTCTATAGTTTTTTTTGACAAACTTTTCGGAGGAATCACACAATATGAGTCACCTGAATGGACACCTGCCTGTTCAATATGTTCCATTATTCCTGCAATGAAGACATCCTTTCCATCGCATAGTGCATCAACATCGACCTCTGTTGCATTTGTAATATATTTATCAACCAGGATTGGATGTTCTGGAGAAACTTTTGCTGCCAGTCTTACATATTTTTCAAGTTCCAACTCATCATAGATTATCTCCATTGCTCTGCCACCGAGAACATAGCTCGGACGGACAAGTACTGGATAACCAATATTTCTTGCAATGTCTTTTACTTCCTCAAAACTAAAACCTGTAGCAAAGGGTGGTTGAAAGATATTTAATTGTTTTAGAATTACTGAAAAAGCCTTACGGTCTTCGGCAAGATTCATATTCGAAGGGCTCGTTCCAAGTATTTTTGTCTTTAATCCATATTTTTTCAGTGCATTATATAATGGCACCGCAAGATTAACCGATGTCTGCCCACCAAATTGTAAAATTACTCCATAAGGTTCTTCTTTAAATATTACATTTAATACATCTTCAAGTCTCAACGGTTCAAAATAAAGCCGGGATGATACATCAAAGTCAGTGGAGACAGTCTCAGGATTATTATTAATAATTATCGCTTCATAACCCATCTCTTTTAATGCAATTGCCGAATGGACACAACAATAATCAAACTCAATCCCCTGCCCTATCCTTATTGGACCAGAACCAACGATCAAAATATTTTTTTTATTTCTGTGTCTTATCTTTTTATTATCTGTCTCGCCCCAGTATGTTGAATAATAATACGGTGTATACGCCTCAAATTCACCAGCACAGGTATCTACAATATTGAATACAGGAATAATGTTACTTTCAATGCGTTTTGCCATTATCTCATCCCGCTTAATCCCTGATATTTTACTTATGTAATCATCACTAAATCCCATCTTCTTTGCCATAGTAAGTAATTGCAATGACACATCCTGTTTTTTAATTAATTTTTCCACTTTGACAATATTTTCAATTTTTGATACAAAGAATTCATCTACCTTGCTGAGTTCAGATATCTTCTTTTTTGTATATCCTCGACGAATGGCCTCGGCAACTGCAAAGATAAAGCGGTCTGTCGGCTCTTGTAATTCTCTTATCAATTCATATTCTTTCCAGTTGTCAGGTTCAAGACCACATTTATCAATCTCAAGCGAGCGTATTGCCTTCAGCAGTGCTTCTTCTATGGTGGAGCCTATTGCCATCACTTCGCCAGTAGATTTCATCTGGGTTCCAATCCTGCGGTCACAAGTAGGAAATTTATCAAATGGCCAGCGCGGAATTTTTACTACAACATAATCAAGTGCTGGTTCAAATCCTGCTACAGTCTTTTTTGTAATGGCGTTGGGGATTTCATCAAGGTTGTATCCAACCGCTATCTTTGCACTCACCCGGGCAATTGGATAACCGGTCGCCTTTGATGCCAAGGCAGAAGAACGCGATACCCGTGGATTGACCTCAATAACCCGATATTCCCATTTTTCAGGATTTACCGCAAACTGAATATTACAACCACCAGCAATTTTTAAAGCGCGAATAATTTTAATTGAAGCGCTGCGCAATATCTGGTGTTGTTTATCCGACAGAGTCTGTGCTGGCGCAACCACCATACTTTCACCAGTATGTATTCCCATCGGGTCAATATTTTCCATACTACAGATTATAATGCAATTGTCGTTATTATCGCGCATTACCTCATATTCATATTCTTTCCAGCCCAAAACACTTTCTTCGATTAGCACCTGTTTAATCGGTGAACGAAATAATCCTGTCATTACTGCATCATAGAATTGTTCGTTATCATATACGACACTACTTCCGGTGCCACCAAGTGTATAGGCAGGCCTAATTAAAACAGGAAAGTTCATATCTTTCAAGACTTTACGCGCCTCATCATAACTATGCACAGCGAAACTACGAGGTATAGGCTCGCCAACTCTATTCATAAGCGCACGAAAATAATCCCTGTTCTCTGCCATCTCAATCGTCTGAAGATTTGAACCAAGTAATTCTACTTTATATTTTTCAAGAATACCCTGTCGCGCCAGTTCATAGGATAGATTCAATCCAGTCTGTCCACCAAAGCCAGGTAAAAGTCCTTCCGGTCTCTCTTTCTTAATGATTTTTGTTAAAATTTCTGGTGTCAGGGGTTCGATATAGACAATATCTGCAGTCTCAAGGTCGGTCTGAATCGTTGCCGGATTGGAATTGACAATGATGGTTTTGAATCCTTCTTCGCGCAGTGCCCTGCTCGCCTGAGAACCTGAAAAATCAAATTCTGCAGCCTGTCCGATGATAATCGGTCCAGAACCAATGATTAAGACCTTTTTAATATCCTTTCTTCTCGGCATTTAATATTTTGAAAAACTCTTCAAAAAGGAATGAAGTATCGTAAGGACCTGGCGATGCCTCAGGATGGAATTGAACTGAAAAAACAGGAAGGGATTTGTGTCGCATACCCTCAACAGTTCCGTCATTCAGATTAATCCAATTAAAGATTATCTCTTTATTTTTTGTTTCTTTTGAAATTGCATATCCATGATTTTGCGAAGTGATATATATTTTTTTATTTTCTAGAGATTTGACCGGATGGTTATATCCGCGATGTCCAAATTTTAATTTATATGTTTTTAAACCGAATGCCAGTCCTAATATCTGATGTCCCAGGCATATTCCAAATATAGGATAATCAGCGTTTATTAATTTTTTAAGTGTTTTAACCGTGGTTTTTACGATTTCAGGATGTGCCGGATTACCGGGACCATTTGAAATTACAATGCCATCGGGATTTAATTTTTTTATTGTATTAAAATCTGTATTGTAGGGAACTTGAACTACCGAGGAATATTTTAAAAGGGAATCAATGATACTTTTTTTAACTCCACAATCAATGAGCAAAATTTTGCTTTTATTTCTACCCCTGTGAAATATCGCTTTCTTACAGGAAACTTTTCTAACCAGATTTTCTGAATGTGGATGGGGCATCTTTCTTATCTTCCTTAATAACCTTTCAATATTGATATTTCTACTGGAAACCGATAGTATCGCCCTCATTGTTCCATAATATCTCAGTTTTAAGGTTAATCTGCGTGTATCAATGTCCCATATACAGGGTAATGCATTCTCTTCAAGATAATCTTCAACCTTTCGGCTATTTGTTGAAAAAAAAGCGGGCTCTTTTATAACGAGCCCGCGAATCTTTGGAGATTTGGATTCCTGATGTTTGAAGTCAAATCCATAGTTTCCAATCAATGGATAGGTCATTAAAAGGATCTGGCCAGTATAAGAAGGGTCTGTAAAAGCCTCTTCATATCCGGTCATTGCAGTATTGAAAACAAGTTCCCCATAAACAAGATTATCAGGTCCCAGCCCTTTACCCTGAATCACTGTTCCATCTTCAAGAATTAATATTCCCGGCTTCATCAATTTTCTATTATTATATAAAAAATTTATAAATTGTCAATATTTATGTAAAATTATACATCAAGATTCTTAAACTTTATATAAATCGGAACAACCAGATTGATGACATTTTTGGCATCCGATGTTTTTTGAATATAGGGGTCTTTGATATAATTCAAAATAATCGTTATAAATATAGAATCCTTAAAGCGCTCCATTTCATCATAATCAGATTCAATTCTTTTTTCAATGAATTTCTTTATTCTGTTCAAGGGTTCTCTAACAACACCAAGGCCATTGTAATTTATCCCCCCTATACGTTGTTTTGCCTTTTTGATTTCCTGATCAGCAGTCAAAAGTGTTAGTTCAATTTTGGTTTCATAGTCATCGAGCAAAGTTGAAAGGTCTTCTTGAGTAATTGTATAATTATGCAGTTGAGTAGTATCAATCTGTTGATTTTGACTTAAAAGTCCATAAAGGTCTCCAACGCGGCGGATATAATGTCTGGTTCTTTCACTGAGTTTATTAAAAAGACTTTTATTTTGGAGCCAGCGTAGCGAGACTGCAACTTTTATCCGCCGCTTTGTTTTATCAACATGTGTCTCCCCTGGTTTATTATTTGTTTCTTCAAGAATTTTTTCAATAGTTTCATTATTTAAATATACCGGTTCATAGGTCGGCTTTTTAAGGAATTTATGGATATCTTGAATTATTTTATCTATTTTTTCCTTTTTGCCGACTTCGGATAACTGTGGATATGTTTTATCAATAAAAAATTTTACAAGATATTTATTGATTGTATATCTTCCTTCTGCAAGTTCCTGTTTGCTTACAGCCCGTGGGCACCACTCGGCAAAAATCTCCACGTCCGGTCTTTTGAGAAATTCAAGGTCAAAAGGTAATTCAGTTATTACTGTGTCAGGTTGAATCAACCACTGTAGATTCATTAATATCTCTTCAAGATTATCAAGATGATTTTTACCAGACCATGCCATTAATTCTCCTTTCGCCTTGGATCAGAAGATATTCAATATCCATAAAACTTATTATGATTTTATGCAAAAATTTAAAATTGTCAATTATTAACAAAAGTGCCTGCCATTTATGGCAGGCACTAAAAATAAACTAAATCATTTGACCTTGATTTACTCGCCGCCCTTAAGGACTTTCAGTCTTGCTTCGGTTCTCTTTTTATAATCCTTTGCACCTTTGTGATTTGGGTCAAGGGCAAGCACCTGGTTAAATACCTTTAATGCCTCATCAAAATTATTTGCCGAAAACAGACTTACACCCTTCTTATAGAGTGTTTCTATCTCTTCAACAGTTGCTTTCTTGGCGGGTTCTTTTGGTTTAGTCGTTGTTGGTGGCTTTTTTTCCTGGGCAACTTTTGCTTTCAAGCGATTGATTGCCTCATTAGATTCGGTATTTTGAGGGTCAAGTTCAAGCACCTTTTGATAAAATTCAATTGCCTTTGCAAGGTCATTAGCCTTCTCTCTATTTCTCGCCTCAGTTAAGTAGGCATTTATAAGTTCAATCCTTCTTGTTTCAATATTAGATAGATAATCCTTTGCCTCTTTATTATCAGGGTCCAGGGAAAGAACCATCTCAAATGCCTTTTTTGCTTCTTTCAGATTACCTTCAGAGAAATAAATCTTACCTTGAGAGAGATATGTCTTTATGGACTTCTCCCTTTCCATTGCTGCAATTTCTCGCTGTATTGCCTCTTCTGTTTTCTTTAGGTTGAAAACCAATTTGCTCTTCACACCTGCTTTCACACTCACCTTAGCTATGTAATCAACATAGTTCGGTGTAGTTACTGTAATCGTATAATTTCCTGCAGGCAGGCTCAAACTGAATGTGCCGGCTGGTGCGCGATATCTCTTATTTATCTCTTTAATATCCACCACACAATTGGGTAATAATTCTTTTGTTGTCTGATCATGTATTACACATTCAATTGAGCCAACCTTGGGTGCTGATACCGCAGTACGATTATTCCCTTCAAGGCCAAATGTCCAGCGCGGAGACCACGGTCTGAAATGACCTAAATATTCAACTTTACAAAGTGCAATTGTCGCAGTAACAATTGGAAAGTGATATTTCAAACCTACATTCGCATCCCTACCGTCCATCTCAACCGATGCTTCAAGCCCAAACGGAAATTTTAAAGAGCCACCCATAAATAAACCTAATGCCCACCAAGAGTGGTCTTTTGTTTTATAATCATTACCCAGAACAAGAAAGTCAGTATTGAATATATGACTGCGCCAGCCATAACCGACAAATCTACCTCTACCCAATCCCAATACAAAATTTGCCACTTTGCCAAAAAACTTCTGCATTGCGATATAACCCGAAAACAATTCCCAGGGCCTGCCATTCATATGTTTGTGATAACTTATCTCTTCTATCGTTCCATCATTGCCACCAGCACCTACAGTTGAGATATGTTTAGCATATGAAATATCATCTACTCCACAGAACCAGGCAGTTCCACTTTCTTTTCCCTCTTTAAGTAAATAACTAACGCTCGCCACCCAGGTTGTTGGAGTAAACATAGAGATCGCAACCTCTCCTTTCCCAAATCCATATTTAAACGCCATTGAAAAATCTTTTGGGTCAACAAATATACTATCATTTGGATTTGGATCTTCGGTGTACATAGGAAGGGAAAACATAGTAGTTATTCCCCACATGCCTCTTATATCATATTGTGGCACGGTTGGAATATCAAGATAACCCGATGTTCTACATAATTGAGAAATTAATACAAGATATGTAATTAACATAATACCCCCTTTTTGTTAACTAAATAATTCATTCTGCTCTCCAATTTATTATAAATTATAATCAAAATTTTTATCCTGTCAAGCCTCATTTCAAAACCTTTAAAAAATTCAATTTATTTTTCTTCCGTTCCCAATTACCTTTAAAAGTTATAAGAAATGAAATCGTTATCAATTTCAAGTCCAGCAGAAAACTCATTTTTCTAATATAAAGAAGGTCATATTTAAATTTGTGCTTCCTTGGTAAATCCCGTGGGGCAAATATCTGGGCGATACCAGTAAGTCCGGGACGAACCTTTATCCTTTTTTCATAACCAGGAACCTCCCAGATATGTAAATAGCAATCATTTTGTTCAATCTCAGCAGGCAGGAGTGCCCTGGGTCCAACAAAACTCATATCACCAATAAAAATGTTAATTAGTTGGGGTAATTCATCTAAGGCAGTCTTGCGTAAAATTCTACCCATAAAAGTTATCCTTGGATCATTTTCGGTTGCTTGGATATTAATCTTCTCATTAAGTGCATTTTTACGCATTGAACGAAATTTTATCACCTTAAATAATCTGCCGTCCTTCCCAATCCGAAATTGTTTTATACAACAAGGAAAACCATCTTCAAACCATATTCCAATCCAAATCAAAGCCCATAGCCATGAAGAAAGAATCACGCCGAAACCACTAAGTAAGATATCAAAAACACGTTTGGATAACGGCTCCTTTATCTCCCAGGTTTCGCTAATTTCTCTCACTTCTTCTAACTTCAAAGTTAATCCGTTTATTTCCTCCATCATTACCTCCGCTCTTTAACCTCCCTTTAAAAGTTTTGCAGCAATCATAAAGCAAAAACCCCATTAATTGGGTAGAGTTTCCCGATTAATAGGGGCCAATACATTATATCAATTATTTTAGAAATGTCAAGTAAAAAAGAACCGCTATTTCGTCAGGTCAATTTCAATATCTTTCAACCAGATTTTGTTTTTATTATACCATTCTATCGTTCTTACAATGCCATCTTCAAGGTCTATCAATGGTTTCCATCCAAGATATAACCTTGCTTTTTTTATATCTGCCCAGGTTGCCCTTAAGTCAACATTTGTAAATGGCTTCTTTATAATCTTTGCCTTTTTATTTAATGCTCTTTCAATCAAAGCAATCAATTCATTTAGACTGTGGGGTTTACTATTCCCAAGATTTATTATCTCAAAACCATTTATACCAAGCGCCTTTATTGTTCCTTCAGCTATATCATCAACATAGGTAAAATCACGACTCTGGGTTCCATCACCATAAAGAATCAATTCCTTTCCTTCATCAATCCACTTTATAAATCTGAAGACACTCATATCAGGTCTGCCTGCTGGACCATAGACTGTGAAATAGCGCAGAATAATTATATCCATATCATAAAGAGAATGGTAAGTATAGGCAATAGATTCTGCTGCCTTTTTTGTTGCGGCATAAGGTGAGATTGGAGTATTCACTGGCAAATCTTCTTTAAATGGCATCTTCTGTCCTGCATAGAGCGAAGATGTTGAAGCCAGAATCATCCTTTTGATATTAAATTCTTTCATTAATTCTAACAGATTCAATGTCCCCAGGACATTTGTCGTCATATAGACCTTGGGATTTTTTATACTATAGCGCACACCCGCACGGGCAGCAAGATTGATAACTGCATCAAAACTTTTTTTCTTCAAAAATAATTTTTTCAAATCCGCAGAATCTTCTATATCAATCTTTGCAAAATCAAAATTTTCATATTTTTTTAACTGTGATAGACGCCATTCTTTTAATTTAACATCATAGTAATCATTAAGATTATCAATTCCATAGACCCAAAACCCTTTTTCTAATAGTAATTCCGCAGTTTTGTAACCAATAAATCCTGCGGCACCAGTAAGCAGAATTTTTTTAGACCCTATCTCTTTTTTCATTTTTGCATTATCCTCCGTGTATAATAAACCAATTTTTGATTATACAGAAAAGATAATATTTGTCAAGAATGTAAAGCAACCTGATTATTTGTTTCCATACAATAGGAAAGGATAAGATTAATTTTTTTAACCCAAAATTCTCTTTCTGTTATTAAAAATTCATTTTAAAAATACAAACCTCTTGATGGACGATGTTTTATCGGTTTTTAAACTTAAGATATAAACACCGCTCGGAATTTTTTTACCAGAATCATCAATTCCGTCCCAGTAAACTTCGTGATAACCAGGTTTTTGTTTCTCATTAAGAAGTGTCCTTATCTTTTTACCAGCAATGTCAAAAACCGAAATTTCAGAGGTAGATTCTTCACTTAAGAAGTATAAGAACTTTAATTTATTTAATGACGGATTTGGATATATGCTTACATTTTCAGCAGAAGACAATAAATCATTGCTCGGTTTCTCTTCTGTTCCTACATAAGGTTGAATATGTGTGAATTCCCAGACTTCACCATTCCTGTTACAACCATAGACCCGCACTGTATCATCATTCCTACCCCTGCCGATTGCTACACCGCAGGTTGCAGCAGAAACCGCATCAATCACGGTATCAACCCAGGATGAACCAGTCCAGGATACTTCAAGGAATTGTGTACCGGAACAGGTGATATAAATTCGGTTTTTCGCATCAACCTTTGTCTTCCCCAAGGTAATATAATATCTACCTTCATTACCATAATTGGGAATGATATCAACGACCTGCCAGGTGTTGGATTGATAAGTAAATTCATAGACCTTTGCCCTTGAACTTGCGTAAAGCCGATTTATACCATCATTCCTGCCGGGACCGATAGTAATACATAAGGGATTCCCACCCACTGCTGGTAAATCTGACCTTGTAAAATTAGAACCAATCCAGGTGTATTCTGCAACTGTGTATGTGGAACCCATTGAATTTGGTAAGTACAACCTATTAATACCATCATTTCTGCCCGGACCAACATAAGGCAACCACTGTTGAAGATTTGCATTCTGCACTGTATCCTTATCCCAGAAAGAACCAGTCCAGGTGTATTCTACAGGTGGAACACCATCACCACTGGCATAGACACGATTTATACCATCATTCCTCCCGGGTCCCACAAATACACCGTAGATTGTAACATTTGGATTTCCCAGTGCGGTTCTTACCCATTGTGTTCCATTATAGAAAAATTCATAGACATTTCCATCAATCTGGGTTGCATAAACGCGATTGAGTCCATCGTTCCTACCTTTTCCTATATCTAAACCAAGGCACCATCCTGAACCAGGCAGTATGCCCACAGTCGCACGGCTCCATCCACTCCCGGTATAAGTCCATTCGTAAACGCGTGCATCCTCACAGATTGCATAAACACGCTGGACACCATCATTCCTGCCATCACCAACCCTTATCAGATTTAACACATTGGGTGCGGTCCCAACCAAAGATTTGTTCCACTGTCCGTAAAGGATTGCATAACCGATGAAAAATATGATAAAAAATTTAATTTTCATAAGCCTCCTTTATTTTTATCTTATTTTTACCATCTTTATTGTGAAATCACCACCTTTTAAGAAATAAACACCGGGTTTAATATTAATTTTTAAGTTCACCACGCCACCCATTAACTCGTATACACCAAGGTATTTTCCCGATGTATCATAGAGTCTTAGAAATTTTATACTCTCAGGAAGATTCACCTTGAATGAATGACCAGTGGGATTTGGGTATATCAATATTCTTGATATTATACTTTTTCTTTTTGATTCTTCAGCACCAACAATCGGTCCCTGATAGACCTGTAGCCCTGCACCATAATCAGCAATAAATGTATATCCACCTGAGACATATACACCATAGGCTAAATCTGGTGTTATATAATAGCCAACTTCCTGGGGATTTGTCGGAATACTTACATCAACTATCCTCAAACCGGTCTGATAACCAGCAATATATGCATAGCCACCTGAAACAAAAATATCTTCATTAAATCCTGTTAGACTGCAGAAACCCACCTCTTGGGGATTCGTTGGAATTGAAATATCAATTATTCTTAGTCCCTGATACCAGTCAAGGACATAGGCATAATTTCCAGAGACATAGATACCCCAGGCATAACCCGGTATATCACAGACACCAACGATTGAAGGTGCAGATGGGTTTACTATATTTATTATAACAAGACCCATTGATGTATCTGCAACATAGGCATAATTGCCCGAGACAAATACATCCTTTGCCCAGGTCGGTGGGTCACAGGACCCTACTTCAATGGGATTTGATGGAACTGAAATATCTACAATCCTCAAGCCAAAATCCCAGTCAGCAACATAGGCATAATTACCCCAAACACAAACTGACAGGGCAATGCTTGGACTTGGCCAGGAACCGATTTCCACTGGATTTGTTGGAAGGGAAACATTTATTATTCTCATTGACATATAGTCCGCAACATAGGCGATATTGCCACTCACAAATACATCCCAGGAAATACCTGGCGTATCAAGGTATCCCGCCTTTAATGGATTATTAGGATTTGAAATATTGATTATCTGCAGACCTGCAAAATCATCAGCAATATAAGCATAAGAACCACTCACAAAGACCTTACGCGCATAGTTTAAGGGATTAAAGTAACTGACCTCATAAGGATTATTTGCAGTTGCTACATTCACTATTCTTAATCCGCCATAATCATCCGCAACATAGGCATAATTACCATATTGAACAACCTCATATGAATTTCCCGGAGTATTATAATAACCAACTTCATAAGGAGATGCAGGATTGTTTATATTTATGATTCTCAAGCCTGCGTCAAAATTTGCAAGATAGGCATAATTTCCAGATACCCAGACTCCCATACACCAGCCAGAAGGAAAACACGAACCAACATAGTATGGATTTGAAGGGTCAGAGACATTGAGGATTAGAAATCCTGCCACCATATCAGCAATATATGCAAATTGTCCTGATACAAACACATCCCAGGCAATACCCGGTGTATCATAACTACCTACCTGATAAGGATTTGACGGATCAGCAACATTGAGTATAATCAATCCACCCATATCATAGTCTGCAATATACGCATAATTACCTGCAACTACAACTGCCATTGCAAGTCCCTGATCTTGGTCCCAGAATCCAACCTCAACAGGATTAGAAGGAGTTGAGACATTGATAATTCTGATACCATTTGTCCAGTCTGCAACATAGGCATAAGAGCCCGAGACATAAACATCCTTTGCCCTTCCTGGTGTAATGATTGACCCTAACTTAGCAGGTGAACTCGGCGTGGTCACATCCCATATCTCCAATCCGTATTTACCACCTGCAATGTATAATCGGTTATTGAGATAAAATAAACCTTCAACAAAACCCCTTGATTTAATCTGCGATACTTCAACTGGAGCTGAAGGGTTTGCTACATTCAAAATACTTATTCCCCCGCCTGAACCCATAAACACAAGATTTTGCGCCTGGTCTATTGCTACTGCATTTGAAGGACCAAACGGCCAGTTACCAATGAATTTCACATTTGATGAATCATATGAGACGATGGAATTATCCCCACCAGATAGAGTTGAAAACAAGACGATACAACAAAGGGATATATGAATCATATTCACCCCCTTTTTTAATAAAATATTTTATTCAGAATATATTATAAGTCAACAGTCATTGACACATACATCTTTCCCCCTCTTTACCCTTATTCCTCATCTCTGGCATAAAACCTCCTTGTCTCAATACAACATCTCTTCAACATTTGTAGTCTCGGGTGCCTCGACTGAAAAGGATGTTTTAATCCTGAAGTTTTCGCCTGGTTTGATTGTGACTTTCCAGTAGTGAATACCGCGGTTTTTTTTTTTTTTTCTTCTTCAGTCGGTTTTGGTTCAATTTTGATATTAGTAACTTTAATATATCTGTTTACTGTGAAACTGGCACCTGGTCAATGATTGAGCCAGAATTTTGTACATATCTTGACCCAGAAACAAATATCGTCACGGTTGAAATTATTCTCCCAGGTGTTGAAAAAGAAAGAATACATATCAGAGTCAAAAATGATGCAATCTTAATCAGGGCAGAAGGTGATGATGTAGATTATTGTAAATATATCTACTTATCAATGCGATTGAAAAAAGAAATGACCAAGGCAATATACGAAAGTGATATCCTGCGCATAACTGTTCCCTTGCAAGATTAACATAATCTTTGTCAAAACAAAATAATTTCATCAGGGAGCATATACATATTTTTTCAAATTGTTCTATTTTGTTTTTTTGTATTGACATCTTAAGGTTGGGTATAAACACATAAACCCCTTGACTTTTTTCTACAAATGTATATATTTTTCGTAAGGGATATGAATTGTTTAAATAAAGGTTATTACCTGATAGTTTTATTTTGTGTAGTATTTTTCTATAAATGCTCAAACGATTCAAAACCAATCCCGGGTGGTGAAATTAAAATTGCCTGGACTGGTGGGCTAATCGGTGCTGACCCATCAAAAGACTGGGGTTGTGCCGGGGCAATGAAAATAATAAGGTGGATTTACTCACCATTGTATTCTTCAGGAAATCCTGAATTGAGTATTGCTCAGAATTTTTCCCATTCACCAGATTATACTGAATGGGTATTCACGCTACGGAAAAATTGCTATTTTCATAGCGACCAATGTTTTGACCACAATCCTCGGCGGGTGAATGCCTATGATGTAAAGTATACATTTGATCTTGCCGAGAATACCTGGGGCAGGATAGATTTGGAACCAGTTAATTTAATCAAAGAGATTATTGTGCTCGATTCATTCCGGATAAAGTTTGTGCTAAAGGAATCAAATAAGAACTTTATAAATCGCCTTGAGAAAGAAGTAGTTTACATAATTCCACCTGAGGCAAAGGAAAAATATAGAGACAACTTCAGTTTCCATCCAATTGGCTGCGGTCCTTTCTGTTTTGAATCCTGGAACGATAAAGAACTTGTATTGGTCCGGAATAAAAATTTCTGGGCAAAGGATAGATGGAATCAGAGTCTTCCCTATTTAGATAAAATTGTTATAAAATTTTTTGGAGATGTGAATCAATGCATCAACGTACTATTGAATAACGAAGTTGAAATATCTCCCATTTCTGGTGATGTAGCAGATTTGATTTTTGAAAAGAGAGGCACCAAAATAACCATCAAAAAGGAGTATGAAGACCTATTTAAGGTTATCCGCTCCCCATTCCCATCGCTTACCATCCTATTATCAAATTGCTTTGATAAGTCAATCTTTAAAAATCCCATCATTAGAAAGGCGTTAAATTATGCAATAGACCGCGAGGAGATTATAAAATTATTATCTACACCTTTCGTTCTCCCTGCCTATGGTCCCACATTAAGATATCTGTGCGGGTTTAGGTATGAATATAATCCACAGAAGGCAAGAGAACTTTTGAAGATAGCAGGTTATAAGAATGGTCTATCAGGTCTTATCTTCCAGCACTATCCAAATCCATTCTCTCAGAGACTCGGGGAA
>CBFGJP010000061.1:0-15399 GCA_965649105.1 Caldifarciminota bacterium | reverse complement strand
CTTGGTCCACACACAAACCCTTCTCACCGCTTGCTCCACCATATGTTCTCATCCAGGTTATTTGTGGAAAGCCTGTGCCTGTAAAAATTAACAATAACAAACAGCAAGGCACAAGGCGAAATAAACCCAAATCTTTTCTTTGTATAACCATCTTAACCTCCTCGTTTATCTTAATTTTATAATTTTTCTCATCGGAACAGTTTCACCGGCCTCCAATCGGCAGAAATAGACACCACTGGGAAGTCTGTGCCCAGAGTCGTCGGTTCCATCCCAGACGATTTGGTTAAATGGTTGAATGGTTAAATGGTTAAATGATTTGACCAGCATTCCCGAAACATCATAGATTTTCAAATTTATTATTCTCAATCCTGTATCCGGTATCCTGTATCGGATATCAACTCTGTCTTTGAATGGATTGGGATAAACCGTAAGTTGAGGCTGGACAGACACCTGTCGGGTATGACTGCTTTCTTCTATCCCTGCGACATTTCCATCCTGGTCGGTCTTGATGAGATAAACATTTGAACCACCAATCCAATCAGTCAATCCTGCAATAATGTATCCTCCATCCATCGTCTGCTTCACAGAATTACCGCGTGCATTTGCACCAGGAAGCAATGATCTATACTCCCTAAGCCAGAGCGTATCACCTATGGAGTCGGTCTTTAAAAGAAAGACAGTTCGCAGAGTATCCAACCAAAACATATACTCCCCTGTTACAACATAACCACCATCTATGGTCTGTTGCCCGGAAAATGCCCGCAGCCCACCATTGGGACCAACATAAATCCTTACCCAGACTACATTTCCAAGAGAATCAGTCTTTATAAGGCGATTCCCACCCCATGCTACATAACAAACAATGATATAACCACCATCGGTAGTCTCCTGAACCGAATGGGGTATAATGACCCATGAACTATCACAATCTTTGGCCCAAAGTGTATTGCCGAGAGAGTCAGTCTTTATCAAAAAAGCCTTTCCTAAATCTGGTGTCACACTATAACCGCCTGTCATCACATAACCCCCATCAGAGGTTTGCTGGACCCACATACCTACTGAAGCTGTTTGAGCGTAATAGACCCTATCCCACACTACATTACCCAGAGAATCGGTCTTAAGTAGATAAGCCGGGTCTAAACTCCAAGCCCATACAGAACCTCCAGAGATGATATACCCACCATCCGGAGTCTGCCGGACACAATAGCCTCTCTCGTTTCCCGGTCCACCGTATTTCCTGGTCCAGAGTGTATCACCAAGGGAGTCAGTCTTAATAAGATAAATTTGTAAACTATCCCCAAAGGAATTGGTAAATCCAGCAACAATATATCCACCATCTGCTGTCTGCTGGACAGACATACCCCAATCAGTGCCACTTCCACCATAGTTTTTTGTCCATAGGGTATCACCAAGGGAATCTACCTTAATAAGATAAACTTGTGCACCATTACCAAAAGAATGGGTCCTACCAGTGACAATATATCCCCCATCCATGCACTGGTCAACGGAATAAGCCTCATCAGTACTACTCCCACCATACACCCTGCGAAAGGTTATCTGCGCAAAGCCTGTGCCGATGAAGAATATTAAAACTAATACATACGGCACAAAGTGAAACAGATTAAAATCCTTTCTTTGTATAGCCATCTTAAACTTCCTTAAAGTTACGCGTCCAATTTGAGTGTGACCCAAAGCAGGTTTTCGGAATTTCCGACCATCCACTTTCTCTGAGCAAAGAATATTAAAAATTTGCATATACTACTCTTTTAAACTCTCAATCACTGCCTTGGTTGTAGAAAGTTCGGTCAACTCTTTTGTAATACCCTCCTGCCTTGCCTTGTTATAAGAAAGGGTAAGGCTCTGAATAAGATTCTCTGCATTCTCGGTCGCATTCTTCATTGCCATCATCCTTGCCGAAAATTCTGATGCCTGGGACTCAAGGACTGCGGCATAGATTTTATATTCAATTATTCGCACAAGTAATAAAGAGATGACCTCAGACGGAGATGGCTCATAAATAAATTGGGCAAGAAATGGCTCTTCAGGCCTTTCCTGTTCAAAGGGCAATAATTGTAAGGCTGTGGGTCGCTGGACAACATTTGATACATAATCACTGTATACAAGTTTTACCTCATCAACATTGCCTTTGATAAATTCATCAATAATTATCTGAGAAATGGGCGTAATACTGATAAAGGGGACCGGTGCGCCCAGACCGGTGAACTCAGCAATGACTCGGTATCCACGCCGTATAAAAAAATCCCTGCCCTTTTTACCAACTGCAAGGATTGAACAGGTTTCTTTATTTTTAATCTGTTTCAATGCCTCGCCGATTATATTCATATTGAAGGCGCCACATAGTCCGCGGTCCGAAGTAATCACCACCAATAGACTATTCTTTATCTGTCTTGACTGTAGTAAAGGATGGAGTTCTTTTTCTGCCTTTGGCGCAAGGTTTAACAAAAGATTCCAGGCGAGCTGGGCATAGGGTCTTGAGGCAAGGAGTGCGGATAATGTCTTTGTCATTTTCGCACCCGCAACCATCTGCATGGTTCTGGTAATCTTTTTTATATTATTGACTGATTTGATGTGCCTTTTTATATCGCGTAAAGAAGGCATAGCTTTTTAAATCCCAGGTACCAAATCCCAAACAAATTCCAAACAGGGGTGGTAGTTATCATTTTGCAAATAACCCTTTAAATTCCATTATTGCCTGACCCAGTCTCTTTTCTGTCTCTTCATCAAGGTCTTTTGTCTCTTTTATCTTCTTTCCGATATCAGGATGGGATGTATCCATATAACGCAAGAATTCGTCTTCAAACTTTTTGATCTTATCAATCGGGATATCATCAAGCATACCCGAAGTTCCGGCGTAGATAATCATCACCTGTTTTTCCACTGCCATCGGAACATACTGTCCCTGTTTCAAAATTTCGGTCATTATCTTACCCCGGGTCAATTGTTTACGGGTTGCCTCATCAAGGTCACTTGCGAATTCTGCAAACGCTGCCATCTCGCGATACTGGGCAAGGTCAAGTCTCAATTTCCCAGCAACTTTTTTCATCGCCTTTATCTGAGCACTGGAACCAACCCGTGATACAGAAAGTCCGACATTGATTGCTGGTCTGATCCCTTGATAGAATAATTCTGGTTCAAGATATATCTGACCATCAGTGATTGAAATAACATTCGTAGGAATATATGAAGTTATATCACCAGCCTGGGTTTCAATTATGGGCAGGGCTGTCAGGGAACCTCCGCCATGCTCTTTATTTAACTTTGCTGCCCTTTCAAGGAGTCTTGAATGTAAATAAAAGATATCACCCGGATATGCTTCTCTACCCGGTGGTCTTTTTAATAATAAAGAAATTTGACGATATGCCCAGGCATGTTTTGAGAGGTCATCATATATAACAAGGGCATCCTTTCCCTGGTCCATAAAATATTCACCCATTGCACAACCTGCATAAGGTGCTATATACCAAAGTGATGCCGGGTCTGAAGAGCAGGCACCGACAACAATCGTCCAGTCCATTGCCCCATATTTTTCTAACTCGGCTACAATCCTCGCCAGTTTTGATTCCTTCTGACCGATTGATACATATATACAAATCACATTTTCTTCTTTCTGATTAAGTATCGTATCAATAACGATTGCAGTCTTACCGGTCTGTCGATCACCGATTATCAACTCACGCTGACCCCTACCGATGGGAATCATACTATCAATTGCCTTGATCCCGGTTTGCAGGGGTGTATTAACCGGCTCACGAAGAATCACTCTCGGAGCAATCTTTTCTACAGGATAATAAGTCGCTGGTTTCACCACTCCTTTCCCATCCAGTGGTTCGCAGAGTGGGTTTATTACACGCCCAATAAATTTTTCTCCAACACCGACCTCAAGGATTCTGCCCGTGCCTTTTACAATATCGCCTTCTTTAATCTTTTCATAATCACCAAGTACAATTGCACCGATACGGTCCTCAAGAAGATTCAGTGCCACACCATATATGCCATTAGGAAATTCAAGCATCTCGGAGGCAAAACAGTCCTGAAGTCCATTGATGTGGGCAACACCATCACCAATCTCCATGACCGTGCCCACCCTTTCTACCTTTACCTTCTTCTCAAATTCAAATAAGTCTTTTTTTAACTCTTTTAATAATTTTGTCTTTATATCCTGACTCATAGCCTATCCCTGTTTTAAGTTTTTCAGCAATTCTGCAATCCTTGATTTCAAACTTGCATCAATCATTATATCTCCACTCTTTATCACCATCCCGCCGATTATATCGGGGTCAATAATATTTTTAATACTCACTGGCTTTTTTAATTTCTCAGAGAAATTTTTATACAAAATATCTTTCTCTTCACTTGTCAATGGAACCGCAGTTTTTACCTCGATCTCCAGGACACCGGTCTCAACCCGGGTGCGTCTATAGTTCCTTAATATTTCACTCAAACTTGATAATGCATTGCAACGGAGCAGTAAAAAGACAAAATCATAGGTCTGATGACCAATATAATCTTTGAAAAGGTCTTTTAAAGTCTTTTGTTTTTCGACTAATGGAATCCTGGGGTTTTCAAGGTAACCACGGAGTTTTAGTGAAGATCGAAACGAAGAATCTACAAGTTCCAATTCCGAAAGTATTTTTTCCATATCTATATTTGATGGTTCATCCGTCAATCTTTTAGGTATCGTATCCGGCACGCCTTCGGGCGGATTATCCTTTTGACGCGGCTTTTTCAAGTTCCTTCTCCACTTCTTTTATTGCCTCTTCAATCAATGCCCGCTGAGATTTTTCATCCAGTTTCTTTCTGATCAAATCCGCACTCAGTGTGACGACCATCTCACCAACTTCTTTCTTTATCTCGGCCATAATATTCTGTTTTTCGGCATTAATTTCCTGCATTGTCCGCTCCACAATCTTACGAGATTCCTCATTTGCCATTTCAATAATCTTCTTTTTTTCTTCATCACCCAGTTTTGTTGCCTGTTCAATTATGCGGTGCGCTTCTCTCTTTGCCTCTTCAATCAACTGGCGGTGTCTTTCTTCAGCCTCCGCCGCCTGTTTTTTTAGATTTTCTGCATTCTTAATTCCTTCCTCAATCTTGCTGGAGCGTTCTTTGAAGAGTTTGAGAATGGGTTTGTACAAGAATCTATTCAATATAAAGAGGAGTATCAGAAAGTTTAAAATCTGGGCAATGAGCAGTAGTGGATTGATACCGAGTTTGGTAAGCGCTTCCATAGTTATTATAAGAATTTAATTATCAAGGCTACAACTAAGGCATAAATAGCAATAGCCTCGGCAAATGCAAGCGCAAGAATGAATAATGTTTGAATCTTACCGGTTGCCTCCGGATTACGACCGGCGGCCTCAGTAGCCTTTGCACCGATAAATCCAATTCCCAGGCCAGGACCTAATGCACCAAGTCCAATTGCCAGTGCTGCGGCAATGGTCTTCATTGTTGCTGGTTCCATAATATATCCTCCTTTTCTAAATTATAGTTTAGGGGTTAAGGTGAGGATGCCGGTTTATTTTAAAAACTTAAGTTATTATTTAACCAAGCAGTCCAGTTTCTCAACCCCAACCCAATAACCATCAGTTAATGTTCCTCTTCACTCGTTGCAATCTTTATAAAAAATAAAGTTAGAAAAGAAAATATTATTGCCTGTATCAATCCAACAAATATCTCCAGTGCAAGAAAAGGCACCGGAACAATAAAAGGCAATAAAAATAGCATCACGGTCAAAAGGACCTCACCGGCAAAGATATTTCCAAAGAGACGGAAAGAGAACGAAATTATCTTAGCAATCTCGGCAATCAACTCCAGTATTCCGACAAAGAACATTATTGGATTTTTTAATTTTATAAACCGTTTTACGAATCCTTTAAAACCGAGGATCTGGATGCTGTAAATCTGAGTAAAGATTACTGATATCAATGCCAGGGCAAGGGTTGTATTCAAATCTGCTGAAGCACCTCGAAATAGAGGGACAAATTCTTCATGTTCCTGAATTTCGGTCTCGTGTGTTTCTTCACCTACGGCTTCTTTTTGTTCAATATGTTCGGATTGAACCGGTTTTTCTCGATAAAACCCGATAGAACCAACACCGGGAAGAAGCCCAAACCAGTTTATAAGCAAAACAAATAAAAATATCGTGATTATTAGAGGGAAAAACTTCCTACCCTTTTCTTCGCTGCCGAAGACCTCACAAATGAGGTTATAAAAATATTCCATAATATATTCAAACACATTCTGGATTCCCACAGGGATGATATTCTTTTTTGCCCTAATCAAAATTATAATGATGACAAATAATAAAATCGAGAGATAGGTAACAAGCAAAGAATTAGTAATGGGTAAAGGACCAATTCGGAATAACTCCTCTGCAGCGATTGATATATGAATATTTTGCATAGAAAAAATTATATCTAAAATTTAAAAAAAATCAAGATAGTATTGACAGTCACTAAAAATTCTTTATAATTGATTTACGAAAGGAGTGAAGAATGGCAAGAGAATGCGCAATATGCGGGAAAAAGGCACAGGTCGGTTCAAAGATCAGCCATGCCCATAATGTTTCTAAACGAAGATTTAATGTCAACCTGCAAAGGGTGAGGATAAAAATCGATGGGAAAATAAAAAGGGTGCTGGTCTGTACCGACTGTTTGAGTGCCGGAAAAGTGACCAAGGTATAAAGTACTAATTAGTTATGGTCACTGCATATACCCTGGTCAGTGTAGTTTTAGTCAGTCTGATCTCTTTTATCGGCATTCTATTTATATCAATAAAAACTGAAAAATTAAACAAAATCATATTATTGCTGGTTGGTTTTGCCGCGGGTTCTTTATTTGGCGATGCGATTATCCATCTGCTGCCCGAGGCATTTGAACAAATAGAAAATACTTTGAAAATTTCCCTGCTTGTAATAGCAGGGATCTTCATATTTTTTGTTTTAGAAAAATTTGTGCGTTGGCGCCATTGCCATATCCCAACCTCAAAAGACCATCCCCACCCCATGGTAACAATGAATCTTATTGGTGACCTGGTGCATAATCTAATAGATGGTATGATAATAGGAGCGAGTTACTCTGTTAGCATACCGATAGGTTTAGCAACTACAATAGCCGTGATTATGCATGAAATTCCCCAGGAAATTGGGGACTTCGGGGTCTTTCTTCACGGTGGGCTGAGTATAAAGAAGGCACTATTATTAAATTTTTTATCCGCACTTACAGCTATCTTTGGCGGTGTCATTTCTTTGATTGCGGGTCCGATTGTAAAAGATTATTCAATAATCCTTTTACCTTTGACTGCGGGTGGTTTTATCTATATCGCAGGCTCTGACCTTATTCCTGAATTGCAGGGTTGCGAAACTCCACAAATGTCTTTGCTCCAGTTCATTGCAATGGTTTGTGGAGTAAGTGCAATGACACTTTTGGTATTCCTTGAATAATAGTTAAATTGAATAAAATTAAAACCACAAATATCTTTGATTATTTTTTTATTTTGAGACCCCTAATTTTGATCCCGGTTTTGGATTTTTTTCTTATCGGTAATTATATTGCTGCTAAAAAAAATATCTTTACATACAAATCGCTACTGGGACTGATTATCTATTCTCTATTAATGGGGGGTGTTTATATATTAAATCAGATAACAGATATTGAAACCGACCGTTTAAATAAAAAATTATTTATACTCTCGGATAATTTTATGCCTGTTGCTCATGCATATATTGAAATGTTTCTTTTGTGGGGCATTTCTCTGTTTCTCTCCTGGTATTTAAGCCTGCCATTTTTCCTAATAATGTTGGGTTCATTACTCATCGGTGTTTTTTATTCTTTGCCGCCGATAAAATTAAAAGGGAAACCTCTTCTTGATACCTTGAGTAATGGCTTTGGTTATGGTATGCTAAATTTTATCGCTGGATGGTTGATACAAAAAGATTTTGAATGGAATGTTTTCTTAATATTTCTTCCTTATTTTTTTAGTATCTGTGCTGTCTTTGTAAATACAACCATCATTGATATAAAAGGAGACAGAGAATCGGGCGAGATTACCACCGCTGTGTTTCTGGGCGAAAAACTATCATATCTAACATCTTCAAGTTTTATTTTATTAGGGATATTATTTTCAATAATAAACAGGGATATAATCTGCTTGATTCCCTCTGCATTTGCACTGCCATTGTTTCTTTATTTAACTTTTTATTATCTAAAATACAAAAAAGTAAATCGGCCGATCACCATTATATCATTCAGATTGCCTGGATTGATATTCACTGCAATAACCTGTATTCTTTATCCAGGATTCATTCCATTTTTATTGGTAGTTATGCTGGGAATGAAGATATACTATAAAAAGCGATTCAATATAAATTATCCTACTCTAAGTCAAGGATAAAAAAATAAATGGGGATTGGTAAAACCAATCCCCATTTATAATTTTGTATTATTGTATTATATACTAATTACTTTACAGCCTTCTTTAGTTCACGACCTGCCTTGAATTTGGGAACGCGTTTTGCTGGAACTTTAATCATTTCACCCGTCTGGGGATTTTTTGCCGTACGTGCTTTTCTCTTTGCGACCATGAATGTTCCGAATCCCACAAGCGTTATTCTGTCACCTTTCTTAAGCGCAGCAGTTACTGAATCAACAAATGTATCTAACGCTACCCCTGCTGCTTTTTTACTAATATTTGCCTTTTTGGCAATGGCATCTATAAGTTGTGCCTTGGTCATTTTAAACACCTCCTCTTTTAGATGCTAAATTATACTTATATTTCCTGTTTTGTCAAGCATCAATTTTGATACGACGATTGTTAATAATTTTTTTACCAAATGCCTTTGTTTCAATATTTCAAGATCTAAAAATTTTGAAATCTTAAAAACTACAATTTCGCAATTTCTCCGATAGGACCTGCAGGGTCTATTATAGACCTTATTTCCTCATAAGGTATTTCCCGGTATATGTTCCTTCTACATAGGAACCTACCAGATAGGGGACAAAGGTGAATAACAATTTTTGTGGGGTTAGGCGGAAAACATTCAGCATCTCAGAAAATTCTTTTATTTCTTCATTAATAACAAAAGAGGCCCCTGTTGCTTTAATTCGGTGCGACAAATATCGGAAAGTATCTTTGGATAATTTGAGTCCTTCATAAATAAATCGTTTAATTTAATACAATCACTGTGAAATGTTGAATAGTAAGTATTAGGATGGGCACCACCGTGTATTCATAATATGCAAAAAATAAATTTATAACTTCATTGTAAAAATATGCAATTGTGTATGCAGAATTAAAAAATGGTAATGCGGTCTGGGAAGATGTAAATTCATAAATGTTTTGCATAAAATTTCTATATAAGGTGTCGACGGTTGTCTTTAGTGTATAATTCAATCTTTGACATTTTTGTCTATCGGTAAGATAAAACTGTGGATATTCTATTCTAATATCATAGGTACCGCTTTTGAGTTCACATCCTTGAGCGATTAGATTCAGCTCGTATGGAAATTTTTTATTGCCCGCTCAGTTTATTAAAGTTATTGAGCGTGCCGTTAAAAATACCGGTCTGTTTTCCTTTGGAATGTTCATTAATTTTGTAACTATTCTCCGGACCAATGGTTCCTTCCAAGTCAATGGGCGTGCCCTTTTTATATTGATACTATTCCTATTAATCTGCAAATCCATATAAACCTTATTACCGGATCCGATCGTTCCATAATAGAATTCTTGGGCAACAGCATATTCCAAGAAGCAAAAAAGATTATTAAAAAAGTCAACTGGACTTTTGTTGTTATCATTACGACTCCTTATTTTTTATTCTGGGAATTATTAAAAATCAGTGTTTCCTCATAATTTTCCACTTTGACACATAAGAAAATCAGCCAATCAGCAGAAATTTAATTCATTTACCAAAGAGAAGAGCAACTGGTTAAACGGATGACACTGCCCGTGGTGTCAATGTACCCTCACTGCTATAAAAGGTTTGTCAATATGTAAAATTTTTTCTTTACAACCTTCTTGTCTTAGATTATAATTATCTGGTTCGCATCATACCTAACGGTTAAACCAAACTGCTATGCGGTTAAGTGGAAACTGAGGCTTACCCGGCCATTCTATTTCGCGCCAGACAAGTAGCATAATCAATCTTCTCACGCAACATAGTGGGCAAGTAATTATTTGAGAAATTCATTATAAGGTGAAGATAAAGGCACTTTTTATAAATCTTTATGTCCACTCCCTATCCAGACATTGAATCAATTGACAAATCAGTTGATTTGTATATAATCAGGAATATTTTATTATGTGCGTTTGTAATGATAAATAGAAAAAGGAGAAGAATGATCGTCTTCATACCAGTTTTTTTGATATTATTTGCTCAAGCAATGGGCAACGAGGACATCAAGCCCATAGCAGTGATAACCTCGCTTCAGGGTGATGTTAAGATTTATCACAATAATAATAAGGGATGCACAAATGCAGTCCTTGAAGAGGAACTTTTTTTAAATGATAGTCTGATAACTTATGAAAATTCAGAGGTTACGATTTTATATAGTGACGGTAAGATTGCCTCATTTGGTCCAAATACCGGGATAAAAATTTCACCATCAATTGACACCATTCAGAGAGGTAACGAAAATCAAGAAGAACCCGGCAGAAATAGTTCAACCCTTTCACCCCTTTTTGCCTTCAGTGCTGCTGGAGAAAGAACTGGCATTAAAATTCTTGTGCGGGGTGAAGAAGATAGCCTTGCCTTGAAGATATATGAACCTGGCAACACTGCTCTGGGCAATAATAAACCAGATATGATATGGAGAAGATTCCCGAATGCCCAAAGTTACAATATCATACTCCAGAGGTTGGGAAATATAATCTGGCAGAAGACTTCCACTGATACATTCTTAAAATATCCAGAGGATGCGCCCGAACTTGCCCCGGGCACTTATCTTTTAAAGGTCGTTGCTATCAAGGGTAATGATACCCTTAACTCTGCTGAACGATTTTTTAAGGTTTTAAAATCAGAGACATTTTTCGATATCATAAATGCAATTGATAATATCAAAAGACAAAACCCGGACTCCTTTACACTCCATTATCTGAGTGCACGGATTTATGAAGAAAATGGTCTGGTTCTTGATGCGATAAAAGAATATGAAATTCTCTTGAAGATGAAGCCGAACGAACCACTCATCCATCGTTCACTCTCCATACTTTACAATAAATATGGACTTCCTGAACTCGGCAATAAGCACCTTGATTGTTATGAGGAATTGACCAAAAAGAAAAAGTGAAAACGGCAATCTTTCTGATAAATTTTTCATTAGGTTTATCTTTCTTTTCTTTTTCTAAAGCCTATGAGATTGATTCCAAAATTAAAATTGCAGATTCATTATTCTATGCAGAGAACTTTTTAAGGGCAGAGAGTCTTTATAAAGAGGTATTAAATAATGCCCAGGGCATTGATAGAGGAGTATGCCTTAAAGGACTTGGTAATATTGCCCTCTCCTTTGGTGACTTAAGCCTTGCAAGAGATTATTATAATCAAGCCCTGACAATCTTCAAAGAAAACAGATACCTTCCCGGGCAGGTAAAGATTTATCTAAATCTTGGTTCTATCTATTTTTATCAGGGAGACCTTAAAGAGTCCGAGAATTTTTTAAAAGATGCATTAAAAAGCGAAGAACAGATAAAAGAAAAGACACAGGACGATTTGCTGGATGAAATTACCCTGAGGTTAATGCTGGCAAAAATTGCCTTAACAAAGAATGATTATAAAAATTCGCTGGATAATCTTTTATCGGCAATAGATAAATCAAAATCAATAGATTATGTAAAGGGCATTATTGAAGGCTATTATTTTCTCGCAAACTTGTATATCCAGAACGTAGAGACTGATAGTGCCCTGAAATATTTAAACCAGTCTTGTTCCTTGGCACTGGTAATGGGTTATAATAAAAGTGCCTCAGATGCATATCGGGAGATGGGTAATATCCACAGAAGGCTTGGTGAATATGATATTGCCTATGGAAACCTATTAAAATCCCTAAACCTCCTAATCAGTGTTAAACAGGAAAAAGAAATGGCACTGGGTGAGGGTGAGTTATTGAATAACATCGGTTCTCTTTATCTTGATATGGGAAGGTATCGTTCCGCCTTAGAAAAATTTTTATCTGCATTAGAAATTTTCCAAAAAACTGGCAACATATCATGGCAGATTGAGGCACTGCAGAACATAGGGTACACCTATATTCTATTATCACCTGCTGACAGCACTTATTTTGATTCCGCCTTGTATTTCTATGATTTAACAAAACCAATGATTAAAGAGAAAAAGGATGAAGCAATCTATTATAACAATTTAGGTATTCTTTATGAAAAGAAAAAAGAGTATAAACTTGCCAGGGATAATTACCAAAGGGCATTAACCATGTATAAAATCCTTCAGGATAGTATTGGACAGGCAAAGGTTTACTGTAATTTAGGAAATATTTTTGTTTTTTTGGGTGATTATAAAATGGGAATAAAATCCTATCAGGATGGATATAATATAATTGAAGATATGAATCGGAAAGACTGGCAGGCATCAATTCTATCAAACCTCGGTTTTGCCCAGCATAGGGCAGGGCTGATTGATGACGCCATCCGTTCTCTGACCAGGGCGGTTGATATTATTGAAGACCTGAGAGGTAGAATTGTGAGTCAGGAATTCCGCTCTGTGTTCTTTGAAAATAAGATATTCTTATATGATGAACTCATAAATCTTTATTATAAAAAAAGAGACACAAAAAAGGCATTTGAATATGCAGAAGGTGCAAAATCAAGGGCATTCCTGGATTTGCTCTCAGGTGTTGATATCGCCCAAAAGGCAAATCTTGCCCCTGAAATTAAGACACTTATCCAGCAGGAGCAAGAACTGGAAAAGAAAATTGAATTTCTTACTGGTATGCCTGAACAGCGCGATGTAATAATTGAACATAATAACATAGTAAGAGAGTTATTAGAAAAATTTCCTGATTATGCAGTTATGAAATCAACGAAACCGATTGATATAAAAAGACTCCAATCCCTCTTAGATGATGAAACCGCAATTGTTGAATATTTTATGGGATTAGATAATCTCTATATCTTTGCTATTACCAATAAGAGATTGGGTATTAAAAAGATGGATATTAACCCCGCCACTATTTCTGAAAAGATTGATATTTATCGTAAGGTGATTCGGCGCAGGGTAAATTATGAAGACGATGACCTTACCGAAGTTTCTTATTGGCTTTATTTGAATTTGATCGCCCCAATATTTTTAGAAATAAAAGATAAAAAGAGGCTCTGTATTATTCCTTATGGTGTGCTCCACAACCTTCCCTTTGCTACAATTGTGATAGATAAAGGTTCAAAAAGACTTCTTATTGATGATTATGATATATTTTATGCACCTTCTGCATCAATCTTAGAGATTGCACATAATAAAAATAAATTGAGAAAAATTAAATCTCTTATTTTTGCCAAGTCTGATTTTTCAGACCATAAAGAATGGTTTGATTTGCCCTTGCCCGGAACAATTGCAGAAAAGGATTCAATTCTGAAATCCGGGGCACTGGTAAATCTTAAAGTCTTCTGTGATGAAGACAATTCATCACCCCCGCCTTCAGAGACAAATGCAAAAAAATATCTCAAAGACTATGATATTATCCATTTTGCGACTCACGGAAAACTCGCACCTGGTGATTCAGCACTTGATTCAAGAATAATCCTTTCTAAGGATGAAGAAAATGACGGCGAATTGAAGGTGCGGGAGATATTTAATATAGAATTGGAGGCCTATCTTGTTACATTATCTGCCTGTGAAACCGGACAATTGCGTGGTTTCTCTGAAGGAGCATATATGGGCGATGAACTTACCGGCTTGAGTCGTGCCTTTATCTATGCCGGCACCCCATCGGTTATCGCCTCTTTATGGAAGGTTAGCGATGTATCAACTGCACTTTTAATGACACAGTTTTATAAAAACTTAAGGGGTGAAGATAAAGTGAAGGCACTCTGTGATGCCCAGAGATGGTTGATGAAAAAAGAATATTTTGATAAACCATTCTTCTGGGCACCGTTTGCAGTTATTGGTGATTGGCGCTAATCCGTGAGTATCAACATTTATATCTGCTGATTCCACGGATTTACAAAACAAATAGGAAAGGAGGTAAAATGAAAGCCATAACCAGAATAATGGCAATCCTGTTGATTGCCGGACTCGTCATCCCCGGGCTTGTCTATGCCCAGAAAGGAAAGGGTGCAGAGCAGAAGACCGGGTCAGCTCCACTTACTGTAGAGAAATTGAAATACAAGAACATTCAGGACGAGTTTGACCCGACTTATGATTTTCTTGCCGACATCGGCGAGATGATTGATAATGCCCGGCACCAGAAAGATGGTTTTGATTTGCTTGCTGCTGCGCAGTTAATACTCTTTGCTGAAAAATCTACCGGTAAGAAGAGTTCAGTGATCACTTCTGATGTATTGCTAAAAGAGGTTGGTGACCTTACAAAAGACCAGAAGAATGCAAAATTAGCAAAGGCACTCGCTGATCTTTACAATAGTATGGGTAATAAGGCAAGTGCCGATGAATATACAAAGCTTGCCAAGGAGTATGAGGCACTTGCTGGTTCTACAAGGGGTTATTGCTGGGTGCGGGTGAATAACTATTCCTCCTGGACCATTGATGTCTATATTGATGGCTGGTATAAAGGAACGCTCTCACCGGGATACTATTCATATTTCAAGATCTGGGAAGGTTATACAAAGCTCTATGCAGAGGGCACATACACTGATTATTACTGGGGTCCGGTTTATCAAGATATCGCTGAAGACGAAACATTCACCTGGAATCTCTGGGATTAGAAGAAATACAACCTATCCTCTCCCCGCCTTTTATACGGCGGGGAGAGGATGAAGCAGAGGACTGATATGATTATTTTGATTGGTCTCATCTTTTTGGCACAAATGCAAGACATTGGTCCTGGTCCTGCCTTTATTGTTAAGGCAAGTGAAGACGCAGCAAGGCAGATTGAAGAACAAAATGGCGTCATAAATGACACAGTCTTGCTACAGCGTATTAAAGATGTTGCCCATAAGGTAATGTTTGCATCAGATTTGAGGATGGTCTTTGAATGCAAAATCCTGAACAACGAAAATATAAATGCCTTTGCACTGCCTGCCGGGCCAATCTATGTAACCTCAGGGATGCTTGTTTTTCTTGACTCTTTAAAGACTGAAGAGAGTCAAGCGATTCTGGCTGGTGTTTTAGGACACGAGATTGCCCACATTTGTTTGAGGCATTCAGTTGCCATGTTACGACTGGAAAGTTTTATCAAAGAGGGGAAGAATCCAATTCCT
>CBFGJP010000060.1:0-15490 GCA_965649105.1 Caldifarciminota bacterium | reverse complement strand
AAACAAGCAACTATGTAAAAAATTACCCAATATATGAATATCTTTTCTACAAAAGTCAACATTTTTTCACCTGCTTAAAAAATGTTGAAAAATTTATCTTTCCAAACATTTCATCACTGCAAATCGTGAAACCTTTAATAGCTTTGCAATCTCTAAAATTTTAAGATTATATTTATCATATAAAATATTTATTGCCTTGCGTCTAATCCCTTTTTGTTCTCGCCCAACTGGTTTCAAAAGACATTCTTCAGTAACCTTCAGTTCCTTACTAACAAGTTTTAGTAACTCTGGTGACAAAGGCGCTCTTCTAATTCCAACCCTATCATTTATGCTTTTCACAAAGTCAAAATTTCCTATTATCCGATCTTTCACGCCCTCCCAGTCAATATAACTCTTTTCATCCTCCCCGCCTAACACAAATTCCTCATATTTTTTTGCTACATTTTTAAAATCTTTAATTGGGTCTCCAAATTGTTCAAGAACTACCCAAGGTTTTATAAACTTAATTGGTTCAAGTCCAATATATTGTTTATAACTTGTCCAGGGATAATCCGCCGGATTGCTCACCAATCCTGCCTCAACTGCCTGACGGTGGATATACCTAGATAGCCACATTCCATATTCATTAGGTTGGACTATTTTGTTGTTATACCGTTCACCGAAGACATGCCCGACCCTTCCCGTATTATGATTAAAGAACAACGCATATTTCCCATGAAGTTCTTCCATAAATTTTGATATCTTATTTTTTAAATCAAAAATAAAAAGGTGGACATGCCATTCCATTAACGCATAGGCAATAATATCAATAAAATAATTAGTAGATAATCTTTCAAGCATATTGAGATATGTCTGAAAATGGTGTTGGTTCTTAAAAATAGAAACACGGTCATTGCCCCAGGCATATATGTGATGATAAAGATTTTCACCGCATAATCTTTTTGGATAGTATGGCATAGGTAATTATAGCTCATAAAAGAGAAAAAGTCAACATTTTTTTAGCTGGTAAGAAAAAGTTGACTTTTGACCTAACTTGGGGTGTTGACATACTATTCTTTTTTTATATAATCAGTTTATGATAAATGCAGAAAATGAAAAAAAGCAACCTTTACTTGAAGAACCAATTCCAGTAAAGGATCTCCTTTTGATGACCATCCTTTCACTTGAAGGAAAGGCATGGGCATACCTTGGTCTCACTGCACACCCCGAAACGCAAAAAACCAAAAAAGATTTAGTCGAAGCCAGACTCGCCATTGATTCGATTGAGACAATTTTTAAGTTTATAGAACCTCAGCTCACAAACGAAGAAAAAAAAGATATCCAGGTCCGATTGACCAATTTAAGACTGAATTTTGTCAAAGAATAAAAGGTGTGGAATAAATTTAAAAAAATTTTACCTGAATTTTTGCTGTTTATTTTTATCTTTGCGGTCTATTATTATTCTCTTTGTCCAACTGTTTACTTAATAGATTCTGGTGAGCTTGCCGGCGCAAGTTACACACTTGGCATCGCCCATCCAACCGGTTATCCCCTTTATACTCTCATCTCTTATTTCTTTGCCCATATCCCGGGTGAACCCATCAAAAATCTCAATTTTTTGTCAACAATATTTTCAATTTTTGCCGCCATCCTTTTCTATATCTCCATAAACAAAATAACCAAGAATAAAATTGTTCCGATTTTAACCACGACTTTATTTGCATTTTCACCCATTATCTGGCGTATTTCGATCACGAATGAAGTTTATCCGCTAACCGGATTATTTTGCGTCCTGCTTTTGTTTATATTATCCATATTAAAAGATAACAGGGGATTTTATGTAATGATGTTGGTCATTGGACTTGCCTTTACAAATCACATTATAATATTTTCGCTAACAATACCATTGTTTTTTTATCTAATAATTGTCTACAAACCAACCCTAAAAAAATTGTTCATCGGTATTTTATTTACGCTCATTGGAATTTCACCATATTTATATTTAATCATTAGAACTCTCGCCGGTGCCGAAATCGCCTGGGGTAATACCTGCAACCTTCAGCGTCTCTTTTGGCATATTACTGCCCGACAGTATCAAGTATGGATGTTCTCTCTTTCAGGAAAAGAAATCTTAAATAATGCAAAACAGGGAATAATTTTATACGCAACTAACTTTTTATATATTTTTATGGTTTTTGTTTTTGCGGGTTTTTTTCTGTTATTCAAGATCGATAAAAAAAAGTTCTGGCTATTTTTGGCGATCGTCTTGCTTAATTTTTTATATGCGATAAATTATGCAATTCCGGATATTGAGTCTTATTATCTTCCGGGTTTTGTTGTGCTATTATTTGCATTTGCATACGGAATAAATCTATTCAAAAAATATATAAAATGGTTCATCTGCCTGCCATTGATAATAATAATCATAGGAATAAATTACCCCTTATGCACCTTAAGGGACAATACCTTTGGACTTGATTATGCCCTCGCCCATTTATCACAATTACCAAAAAACAGCCTTTTGCTTTGTTCATACTGGGATATATATTCCCCGACCATTTATCTGCGCAAAGTTAAGAATATTTGCAAAGACATCGTTATAATTGACAAAGAACTCCTCAGAAGAACCTGGTACATAAAATATCTAAAAAATGAATATCCTGAATTTTACCATTCTGCAGAGAAGGAAATAAATGCGTATCTTTATGAACTTTATAAATTTGAATACAACAAACCTTATGAAAGTAGTGTTATTCAGGAGAAATTTATAAAGATGCTGGAGAGATTCGTTGAAATAAAAGAAACAACAGGTGTATATTTTGCACTTCCATTTATTGATTATGATTTGAATTCTGTAAAACCTGATTATTACCGTATCCCCTATGGTTTAAATTTTCTTGTTACGAAAAATATTCAACCCGCATCTTTTGATTTCTCAAAATTGAAGATTAATCGTCCCAAATTTATAAATGACCCACGCCTCAAATTTAATATTGAAACTGTAAAAAGGATGGTAAAAAATAATGTAAATTATTTAATCAGCACTAATAGTATATATGCGGCTGAATTAGCAAAGAAGTGGTTAAATGAGTTTTCACAAAATAAATAAACTATTCAGTGCGCTAATACGTCTAATTTATTATCAATGAAGAGTCTTGATTTTTTTATAAGCGCTTTTTTAATTGCAGAATATTCTTTATTTGCCCAAGGAAGAATTAATAATGGTCCTGGAAGAATAACTGGAATTGTTGTAGAATCAGCCACTGAACAACCAATTGAATTGGCAAATGTTATTATCTACGACAAAAACCATAAGCAGGTAGATGGGACCGCAACAAATGAAGCGGGAAGATTTTTCATCGCTGGAATAAATCCCGGTGATTACATTATTGAAATCACCTTTGTGGGTTTTGAAACAAAGATTGATACTATAAAAATCACAACTGATAATCCTGTTTTAAACCTTGGGGTTATAAGACTTGAACAAAAACCAATAACGATTGAAGGGGTGGAAGTCACTGCCGAAAAGCCACCGATTGAATTTAAGATTGATAAAAAGGTGATAAATGTGAAAGAACATTATGCAAGTCAATCTGGAACCGCGGTGGATGTCCTTGAGAATATCCCCTCAATAACGGTTGATGTACAGGGAAATGTTTCTCTGCGCGGCAGTACAAATTTCAGGGTTCTTATTGATAATAGACCCTCAATCCTTGAACCAAGCGATGCCCTCCAGCAGATTCCGGCAGGTACGATTGACCGAATAGAGATAATTACTAACCCTTCAGCCCGTTATGACCCAGAAGGGCTTGCGGGAATAATAAATGTGATAACAAAAAAGAATATGCAATCAGGCATAAACGGCATTGCCAATCTGAATCTTGGACTTGAGCAAAAATATTCAGGTGATTTTTTATTGAACTATCGTTATAAGAAATTTCGGACATTCTTTGGTTTTGATTATAACAATTTTAATTTTCCCGGGACAGAAATTGAAAATCGAGAAAACAAAACCCAGGATACAACATTTTATTCATTGACCCATGGCAGCAGTTCATGGCTTAGAAAATTTTATGGTCTAAAATTCGGCACCGAGTATACAATTACTTCGAAAGCCAAGGCGGGCATACACCTTGAACTAAGAAAAAGAGACATGGAACGTTCTTCTGCTCAAGAACTTATCAGGTGGTCAATCCCCGGCGACACAACAATCTTTTTGCGCAATAGCCAGACCGAACGCGGGGGCTTGATGTATGGAATAAACTCGGACTATCTTGTAAATTTCAACAGAGATCAGAAATTATCGTCCCGTCTCTCTATTCATATCAACGATGGCGAGGATAAATCAACCAATGAACTTAGCGCTCAAGATTCAACAATTAATAATGGCTGGTGGTCGATAGAAAAAGGGCCAATGAAACGAATTCTTTTTAATCTCGATTACACACAGCTTTTGAATCTTTTGGTTGAAACAAACGGAAAGTTGGAAACCGGTCTACAAACAACGATTGATCTATCCAATGGTGGGCAGGATGTATATGTTTATGATACAACAGCTAAAGATTATGTTTACAAACCTGAATTTAGTCATCTTGCTGATTTCCTTCATAATATTTATGCGATTTATTCAACCTACCGCGGTGAAATTAAAAATTTCGGATATCAAATGGGACTCAGGGGTGAATATACATACAGATTTCTTGAATTGACCGACGCCGCCCAGAGTGTGAATATCAAAAGATTTGATATATTTCCAACCCTACACCTATCCTATAAATTCCCCCCATTTGACCAAATAATGCTGAGTTATACACGGCGTGTGAATAGACCAAGAAACTTTGACCTTGAACCGTTTGAAATTAGACGCGACCCATATTCAATTTACAGAGGAAATCCTTCACTTTTGCCAGAATTCGTAAATAGTTTTGAAATCAGTTATCAAAGACAGTGGAGCGGTATATTGATTTCCCTTGATGGATATTACCGATTGACCAACAATAAGATTGAACATATTATACAAATTTACAGTGGCGACACACTATTATCCACGGTTGAAAATATTGGAAAAGATTATGCCTATGGAATAGAACCAACTTTAGATTTGAAAGTCCTCGGATGGCTAAATATCAACTTTTCTGCAAATATTTATGAGCACCGAATTGAAGGAACAATTGATAATAGTTCATCAAAAAATCAAACCTGGGGCATACGCAATATTAATTCAATTATACTGCCAAAAGGCACCCGATTACAGTTGACCGGCATATATCAAGGTCCGGAAATTATGGCACAGGGTGATAGGGAACCCTTTTTTATGGTTAACGCGGGTATAAAAAAGGAAATCATTCCACGGTCATTAAATATTACGATCCAGTTGCGCGACATATTCAGTAGTGCAAAATTTGAACATACATCAGAAGGTCTAAATTTTTATATCCATCAGGAACATAAAAGAAAATCACCCACAGTAATCCTGGGTCTCAACTACAATTTCAATAATTACCGTGCGGAACCCAAAAAATATGAGACTGAAGAAGACGCTGGCGATATAGAAGACAATTTCTGAATTGATTTTTTAAAATATTTCCATATAATTATGTTATGCATATCCTTGTCTGTGACGATGAAGACTCACAGCGCGAGTTACTCGCAGGATTTTTAAAAAATCTTGGCTATTCAGTTGCGGCCGCAGCAAATGGCAAAGAGGCAATAGAAAAAAATCGCACGACAAGTTTTGACCTTGCAATTTTAGATTTAAAAATGCCAGAAATAGATGGCATTGAAACGATGAAACAAATGAAATCAATCGACCCTCAGACATATTTCATCATCCTGACGGGTTTCGGAACGATTGAATCTGCGGTTCAGGCAATAAAATTGGGCGCCTATGATTATCTTAGTAAACCGATCGACCTTAATAAACTTGAAATGTTGATAAAAAGAATTTATAATGAACAAATTACCCGACAAGAAATTGCGGAGTTAAAAGAACAGATTGCCGAAAGATTCAATTTTGATGAAGTTATTGCCGAAAGTCCAAAAATGAAAGAGATATTATCACTCATCCCTCGAATCGCCCGTTCTGATGTAGCGGTTTTGATTTTAGGAGAATCAGGGACCGGGAAAGAATTGATTGCCCGCCTCATCCATGAGGCAAGTACCAGGAAAAATCGCAATTTTATCCCTATATCCTGCGCAGCACTTCCTGAAACATTGATTGAAAGTGAACTCTTTGGTTATGAACGGGGAGCGTTCTCGGGAGCAGATAAAAGAAAATTTGGCAAATTTGAACTTGCAGATAAAGGAACATTATTTCTGGATGAGATCGGTGACCTGCCTTTAACTGTTCAGATAAAACTCCTGAGGGTATTGCAGGAATTCACATTTGAACGATTAGGTAGCAACATTCCCATCAAGGTTGATGTAAGATTGATCTGCGCAACAAATCAGGATTTAAAGAAAAAGATTGCTGAAGGAAAATTTCGCGAAGATCTTTTCTACCGGATAAATGTTGTTAATATCAATATCCCGCCATTGCGTGAAAGAAAAGAAGACATCAAACCGCTTGTGGATTATTTTTTAAAAAAATTTGCAAGGTTGGGACGGAAACAATTAAAAGGGATAACAAAAGAAGCGATGAATATTCTATTGCGATATGACTGGCCCGGCAATGTGCGAGAATTGGAGAATGTTATTGAAAGGGCACTCGTGCTCTGTCGGGGTGAATTGATTGGTCCCGAAGATGTTCCATTGCAATTGCAAGAAATTTCAAAAATAACCGAGACCGATTTACTTACCGATGTGGAAAAAAATCATATTTCAAAAATACTGGAGAAAACTGGTTGGAATCTCTCCGAAGCCGCAAAAAAACTCGGAATCCATCGGAACACCCTGAGGTTAAAAATAAAAGAATATAATCTTAAAGACCCCAAAATGAAAAATACTTGACTTTGAATATTTTTTAACTATACTTTAAGGCATGGATACAAAATATATCTTCGTAACCGGCGGTGTGGTTTCATCGCTCGGTAAGGGTGTCGCAACCGCCTCCATTGGATTGTTATTGAAATCGTATGGACTTAAAGTAACACTCCAGAAGATAGACCCCTATATAAATGTTGACCCAGGAACAATGAACCCTTATCAACATGGTGAAGTATTCGTTACCGCTGATGGTGCGGAGTGTGACCTTGATTTAGGGCATTATGAAAGATTTTTAGATGAATATCTTACCCGCGATAACAATATCACAACAGGGCAAGTATATTTTTCAGTAATTACCAAAGAGCGTCGCGGTGAATATCTGGGGAAGACCGTTCAGGTCGTTCCTCACATAACGGATGAAATAAAGACAAGGATAAAAAAACTTGCCACCCTGAACAAGGTGGATGTAGTTATCACCGAAATCGGAGGAACGGTAGGCGATATTGAAAGTCAGCCATTCCTTGAAGCAGCAAGACAGATGAGAATTGATCTCGGCAGAAACAATGTCTTATACATTCACCTGACTTTGGTTCCTTTTATAAAAACCACCCGGGAATTTAAAACCAAACCCACACAGCACTCGGTTCGAACTTTATTATCAATGGGAATCCAACCTGATATCCTGCTATGCCGAAGCGATTCCTGGCTGGGTGAAGAAGAAAGACGAAAAATATCGCTATTTTGCAATGTACCAACGAATGCTGTAATCGATGCGGTTGATGTCGAATGCATATATGAAATTCCGCTGATATTCCATCAGCAAAAACTCGACCGTCTGATACTGGATTATCTTGGTTTAGAAAAAAAAGAATATGACCTCACTGAATGGCAAATATTTGTGGAAAGGGCAAAGAATCCGCTCAAAACCGTTGAAATTGCCATATGTGGCAAATATGTAGAATTGAGAGATGCCTACAAAAGTATAATTGAAGCGCTCTATCATGCGGCAGTTGCCAACGATGCCAGGTTGAAGATCAAATGGGTTGATACAGATAGAATCGATGATGTCACTCTTTCCAACGCATTATCACATGTTGATGGAATTCTAATCCCCGGTGGGTTTGGTATGCGAGGTGTTGAAGGAAAGGTAAGGGTAGTTAAATACGCCCGGGAAAATAAAAAGCCATTTTTTGGGATCTGTCTGGGAATGCAGTGTATGGTTATTGAATTCGCAAGGAATGTCTGTAACCTAAAGGGTGCAAACTCGACTGAATTTGATGACAAAACTGACTATCCAGTCATTGACCTTTTGCCTGAGCAGAAAAGGATAAAAGATATGGGTGGCACAATGCGTCTCGGAAATTGGCCCTGTCAGATTGAACCTAAGACACTTGCTCAAAAAATATACAAAAAAGAGATTATTGAAGAACGGCATAGACACAGGTATGAAGTCAATCCTAAGTTTTTCAAAACTCTTAATGAAAAGGGGCTTATTTTTTCAGGCAAATCACCAGATGGCAGACTTATTGAGATTGCCGAGATAAAAGACCATCCATTCTTCATCGGCACTCAGTTCCATCCAGAATTCACTTCAAGACCACTTGCACCCAATCCAATCTTTTATTATTTTATCGAAACTGCTTTAAAGAATCAGTAATAAAGTGCGGCTTTTTTTAAAAACTTTAATTTTTATAATGTTGGTCAATATTTACTGGTTTAATACTGCACGAAGAATATATTTTAAAAAAAGGCTAAACAAGAATATCAATTTGAATCTTAAAACCATCGCCCAAAACCTAAGTTTAATGATTCACCCCGAAAAGAAATTCAGACTTGAAGGAAATATTGGATCCCTAAAAAATGGTGCGGTACTTTATTCAATACATTTCGGAACCTGGGAATTAATGCCTGCAATTTTAAGAGGGCTTTTAAATAAAAATGTCGGCATACTCGTTGAGCGTTATGCTGATAATAATCCGCCTCTACTTGGGAAAATAATGGATCGACTACTCTATCGAATACGTTCCCAAAATAATGCAAAGATTTTTTACCCCGACGAGGTTTTTAAGATAACAAGATTCATTAAAGAAGGCAATATATTTTCTGCCCTCGTGGATGGTGATAAAATTTTTACGAAGTTACCAAAGATTGAAAAACTTGCACGGCTCTGCAATATGCCTTTAATACCTTTTGCGGTATATTATGAAAAAGGTAACACAGTAATGGAAATAGGTTGTGACCTGAATAAAATTATAATGAAAAAACCCTATGACTATTGGTGGTTTTATAAGTCACGCCGAAAATAATTTTATGAAGAAACAATTTTTTATCTTATTGCTATTTACTCTGCTGGGCTGTAAAGAGGAGACAATCAAGGAAAATATTGAAAAGTATCTTCCCCGCATAATCCTTGAGAACTTTACCCTTATTGAAACATCTGAAGCAAAGAAAAAGTGGAATCTTACTGCAACCTCAGCTTATGTTTATGAGGAAGTAATAAATGTGGATAGTGTAAAAATAAAATTCTATGATGAACAGGAAAAAGAATTCGCCTGGTTAAAGGGAAATAAAGGACAGTTAAATATTAAAAACCATAATATTGTTGTGCGTGACAGCGTGATACTGGTCGCAGAGGACTCCACCAAACTTTATACTGATTCGCTATTCTGGCAAAATGATTCTCAAATAATAATTACCGATGCCCGGGTAAAAATTATAAAGAAAGACAGCACAGTTATCGAAGGCAATGGACTAAAGACAACACCGGATTTACAGAAGATTGAAATCATTGGCGACATCAAAGGTATTTCACCCATTGAATTTCCCAAACTAAAATGATATTTATAATTCCACTTTTGGCAATAATGCCATTCCGGGCCGAGCGTGTTGAAATTGCAAATCAAAATGGAGAAAGAATAGTCTATTTATTGGGCAATGTCCAAATTGAACAGGAGTCTACACAGATTCGGTGTTTTGAAGCCCAACTAAATGAAACAAAGAATTATGTTTTTTTAAAAGATAGTGTATCAATAAAAGATCAAAATGGAGAAATCAAGGCAAATAGCGCATTATATTTTTTTGATAAGAAATTTAGCGTGCTCAAGGGCGCTGTAAAACTGATCTCAGAAAATCAGATTATTTCTGCAGACTCTTTAGAATACGAAGAAGAAAAGAGAATGGTAAAAATGTTTAAAAATATCATACTCGAAGATACCAAAAATAAAATTATCTCCTATGGGAATGAGGGGTGGTATGATCTAAATGCCGAGATAGGAAGTCTGACAAAAAATCCTAAGGTTGAAATCCATCGCGAGGATAAATCACCCATTACCATTAAGGCAAGGGAATTTTTGTTAAAAAATAAGGAGAATTTATGTTTGGGATATGATTCGGTGATTGTACTAATTGATAGTATAACACTTTATTGTGATACAGTGTCCTACGATTTTAAAAAAGAAACAGGATTTATTAGTAAACCATTAGTTATTGAAAAAAGCAATAAACTGAAAGGTATAAAAGGCGAATTTGGATTAAAGAACAAAACAATTAATTGCTTCAAAGTGTCTTCGGGAATTGCCAGTTATTGGACAAACGAAGGTGCACATAATATCATTGAAGGAGAAAGTATAAATATTTTTTTCCAAGAAGGCCGGGCAATCAGAGTTAAGGTTGAAGGAAATCCTAAGGGAAGACTCCATTTGAAGGAGCAGAAAAAAAATGCTGGAGACTAAGGAATTAACGAAAATTTTTGGCAAAAGAACAGTAGTAAATAAAATTGACATAAAGATAAATCCCGGTGAGATCGTTGGTTTACTCGGTCCAAATGGTGCGGGTAAGACAACGACATTCAATATGATCGTGGGGCTGATATTACCTGATGCCGGTGAAATTCTGCTTGATGAGAAAAAAATTACTGACCTGCCCATGTTTAAAAGGGCACGGATGGGTATTTCTTTTTTATGCCAGGAATCAAGTGTCTTCAGAAAAATGAGTGTAATTGACAATCTGGTTGCAATATATGAAATTTTAGGTGAAAAAACAAATGATGCAAAGCAGATGGCGCTTAAGATGCTTGAAGAATTCAATCTACTTGGTTTGAAGGATCAGAAAGCATATACGCTTTCAGGAGGTGAAAGACGCCGGGTTGAGATTGCTCGGGCATTAATAAGCAAACCGAAGTATCTATTACTTGATGAACCATTCACCGGAATTGATCCGATTGCCCGGGCCGAATTACAGGAGATTATCGTTGGTTTAAAGAATAAAGGAATAGGTATTTTGATCTCTGACCATAATGTCAGGGAAACGCTTGAAATTACTGACCGTGCCTATCTTATCTATGATTCAAAAATTCTTTTGTCGGGTGATGCGCAAACTCTGATCAACGATCCCAAGGCGCGAGAACTTTATCTGGGATGGAAATTCAAAATTTAAAAAATTATTTATTATAACTTACAAATATTTTGCAAAGAACCGAAAATCAATTTTTTATTTTAAGGGATAGTGATATTTTCCATTTTCCCATAAATATATTTGTCTTCTACCTTCTTCGCTCCGATTGCGATAAATTAATTTTAATTCTTTTATTTCATCAATTTCTATGTGATAATTATTTTTAAAGAAAGAGATAAATTCATTTTTTATAAGCAGACGAAAATGTTCAATTGCCTGCTGGGCATCGTCAACCTGTTCTTTCCTCCCATATAGTTCAACGACAATCACCGAATCCGAACGGTCAAAAAAACTATAAAGATAGATATCAAACTGAACCAGTGAAACCTGCCAGACAGCATAAGCAAATTGATTCAACTGGATTGAAGCCATATCGCCCTTACTTAGTGCCAGAAGTTCACCGAGATTTGCCGAATACCCAGCAATTACAACGACGACCACTAAAATCAGCACTTTTATTTTCATCTTTGCCGACATAGACACTCCTTTTGCTAATTATTTATATTTTTTTATTAAAATCAAGAAAAATTTGATAACGATTCATTTTTCTAAATTTATAAAAACTTAAAAGATTTGTTGACTTTATATCGATTTTAGTTATAATTGGAGGTGTTTAACTGTCCAGGTTTCAAGTTGACATCAACAACAAATTATTTGGATATGGTTTTTTTAATTCCATCGGGTTGTGTCAAGGAATCTTATTATATGCTCAGTTTGAATAGGAGGCTGAGTGATTAAACCAAAAGAATTTATTGAAAAAATAAGGCCATATAAGCCCGGCAAACCAATAGAAGAAGTTGTCAGGGAATTAAATTTGAAATGTAAGGTTATTAAACTGGCTTCTAATGAAAATCCCTTAGGAACTTCTCCTTTGGCAATAAAGGCTATGCGGAAAGCACTGAAGGAAACATTTCTTTATCCGGATGACAATTGTTTTTATCTAAAAAATGTCTTATCTAAGAAACTCTCTGTCAGTCCCGAGGAGATTATTGTGGGGAATGGTTCGGTAGAAATTATCCCCTTGATTGCCCTTGCTTACCTTGGACCGGAAGACAGTGCAATCGTTGGAAAGGGTGCCTTCATCTGGTATAAAATTGCCGTAAATATTGCGGGTGCTCAATTAATTGAAACTCCAATGAATAATTACCGTCATGATTTAAAGAAAATGTTTAAAGCGATTCAAAAAAATACAAAATTAATTTTCATAGATAATCCCAATAATCCCACCGGGACGATTGTATCAAAAAAAGAATTAGAGGAATTTTTAAATCAAATTCCGGATAATATTCTGGTGGTTATGGATGAGGCGTACCGTGAATATATCGATGATCCAGATTATCCCAACTCCATTGATATCTTTAAAAAAAAGAAGAATATCTTAATCCTGCGAACTTTCTCTAAAATCTACGGGCTTGCAGGTATTCGTCTTGGTTATGGTTTAGCGCAAAAAGAGATTATCACAAATCTAATGAAACTAAGAATCAATTTCAATGTCAATAGAGTATCGCAAGCCGGTGGTATTGCAGCACTCGACGATGATGAATTCGTGAAAAAATCAAAATTGGTAAATAATGCCGGAAAAGAGTTTCTCTATCATTCTTACAAAAAACTTGGTCTCTTTTATATTCCAACCCATGGTAATTTCATTTTCGTTGACTTTCCCAAAGATAGCCAGATAATCTATGAGGCTTTGTTGAAACAAGGCATAATAACACGAACAATTAAAGAATATGGTTTCCCAAACGCACTTAGAATTACCATTGGAACTGAAAAACAAAATCACCGGCTGATAAATGCCCTGAAAAAAATATTACCTAAGATTTAATTTTGTCATTCACTTATTAAAATCTATAATGGAGGTATTTGAGATGAAAAACTTTAAAGAACTCTTTGATTTTGCAAAGAATAAAGGTAAAAAGGTTTGTGTCGTTGTAAAAGCCGAAGATGAACCAGTGCTTGAAGGGATTGGTTTAGCAATAAAGCAAGATTTAGTTGAGTATGTTTATCTGATCGGTGCCCAATCGGTGATTAAAGAATTGAGTAAAAAGGTCAACCTTGACTTAAAAAATACCGAAATAATAGATATCGCTGATGAACAAGAATGTCTTAAAACTGCCTTATCAATTGTGAAAGATAAAGGCGATTTTCTGATGAAAGGGTTGATCTCAACGAGTACATTTTTAAAAGGGGTTCTGGATAAAGAATACGGATTAAGAACCGGCAAAATCCTCAGCCATATTGCCGTTCTCCAAATACCCAATTATCACAAATTATTATTTATGTCTGATGGGGGAATGAATCCGAAATTGGAATTAAAGACCAGGATAGATATAATTAATAATGCAATATGGCTGATGAATGGCCTGGGAATACAAAAACCGAAGATTGCTCTCGTTGCAGCAAGTGAATCAGTCCATCCTGATATGCCCGAGACAATTGATGCGACAAAGATTGTGGAAATGAATGGAAAGGGTGAATTCCCTAATACCATAATTGAAGGTCCTTTTGGCTTTGATGTTGCAGTCTCAAAAGAGGCAGCTGCACATAAAAAAATAAAGAGTGAAATCGCTGGTGATGTTGATTTTATCCTGATGCCTAACATCTCAGCCGGTAATATCTGGGCAAAGGGTCTGATATATTTTGCAAAGGCAAAGGCGGCAGGAATTGTTGCGGGAGCAAGCAAGCCGGTAGTTTTGCTTTCTCGTGCGGATGACGCTGAGACAAAGCTAAATTCAATTGCCTTAGGTGTTGCGGTTGCCTAATATTGCCCTTTTTTGATTTCTTTCTATTGGTTGTTTTAATTTTTTAATTTTCTCAAGATAACATTTATTGCCGATTCTTTTAAAAAATTTTTCAGATTTCTTAAGTAATTCAATTGCTGGTTTAACATTTTTCTGCGAAATCAAAAATTCAGAATAATAATAATGAGTAACAGCGAGTTGATAAGTTTCATTGAGTTTTTCAAATATTGCTATTGATTTTTTGAAATCCTCTTCGCTTTTTTCCACTATTGCCCTCAAAAACAAAACCATCCCCTTCCTACTTTCTGAGCTCATTTCTTCGGCTAAATCCATTGCTAATTTTATATAAGTTCTGGCATTATTAACTTCAGCCTTTTTATTATAGCATTTGATAAAAGAGATAAAGATATCACATAGAAGTTCTTTTGTTTTTAATTTGTTTGCTATTTTTTCGGATTTATAAAGAAAGACTAATCCGTTCTTTAAATCATTTGTTTCAATGTAAATATCAGCAATTGCCTTCAAGCAACATGCACAGCTCCATTTATCCCCAACTTTTTCATAAGTTTCCAATGCCCTTTCAAAGTATTCCAGACTTGTATTATAATTAGAAAGCATATTATATACTTCACCAATACTTAATAAGCTTGCCGCTTTACCCCAAATATCTCCAATCTCTTCTTTTGTTTTACAAGAGTTTATTAAGTAGCTAAGAGATTTTTTATATTCTCCAATATGGGCGTATATTGCACCAATATTATGAAGAGTCTTTGCGATAGCTCCCTTATCTCTTATTTTTTCCTTTAGTCTAAGTGACTTCTTGTAATAATAAAGTGCCCTGGAATATTTACCCAAGGAATAATACACATTGCCAATATTGTTCAAAGTGGCTGCTGAGCGTGAATAATTTTTAATCTTTTCTGCCACCTTCAAACTTTTATTATAATAGTTAAGAGCAATATTCAATTTACCCAGCGAGTAATAAACATTGCCAATTTGATGTAAGGCTTCTGAAATACCCTTTTTGTCCAACATTTTTTTATAAATACCCAATGCATTCACTGATGATTTTAACATTTCTTTGAATTGTGCCATCGAAAGATAAAAATCAGCCAAGTGTATAAAAAGATCAGCTAAACATTTTTTATCGTTAAACCCTTTTGCCAAGTTAATTCCTCGCTCAATATCTGAGCAGGCTTTCTGTTTATCCCCAATGAAGTTATAAACAACAGCCCTTCCTTTATAAGCCTGAATCAAAAGTTGTCTTCTTGAATCACTATACATTTTGTTTTAAATAATTGATTGATTAGGTTTTTGGTTTTCTTTCGACTTTTGCCTAACTGAAGACAGGTGCCCCATTTTTTACAGACTTCTAAATTATAATGCACCTTTGC
>CBFGJP010000059.1:0-15589 GCA_965649105.1 Caldifarciminota bacterium | reverse complement strand
GCTCTATACTCTGCTCACCCAAAAAATTACCTTCTCTGATATTCGTCATCCTGAGCTACCTCCAATTCTGGCGCCAATTCTTCATAGTTGACTCCTTTCTTTAAATTGTATAAAAAATAGGAAGAATGTCAAGGGTGGAATAATCAGGCACCTCAATTTCTATTGATTGCCTTTGCAATTTTCTTAATTTCATAAATCAAAATTTCAAATCCTTTGATTGTCAAAGATTGCGGACCGTCAGAGAGTGCCTTTTCAGGGTTATTATGAACTTCAACTATAATGCCGTCTGCTCCGGATGCAATTGCCGCCCGTGAAAGAGGCAATACCATATCTCTCTTTCCTGAGGCATGGCTTGGATCTGCAAGCACCGGAAGATGTGAGATCTTTTTTAGCTCAGGGATACTGCTTATATCTAATGTAAATCTTGTAAAATCGCTGAATGTTCTTATCCCGCGTTCACAGAGAATAACATTATAATTTCCTTCAGACATAATATATTCTGCGGCAAGGAGAAATTCTTGTATTGTTGAAGCCATTCCCCTTTTTAACAATATCGGCTTTTTACTTTTTCCTGCCCTTTTCAACAAGGCATAATTCTGCATATTTCTTGCACCAATCTGTATTACATCAACATACTCTTCAACAAGCGAAAATATTTCAGTATCAACTGCCTCAGAAACGACCGGTAGTCCGGTCTCTTTACCTGCCCGCTCAAGAATTTTTAACCCCGCCTCACCCAATCCCTGGAACGAGTATGGCGATGTTCTGGGTTTGAACGCACCACCGCGGAGCATATCTGCTCCAAGTTGCTTTACCGCCCGGGCAATTTCTATCGTCTGTTTTTCATTTTCAACTGCACAAGGACCGGCAATGACCACAGGCACTTTTCCGCCAATTCTGACATTTTTTATCTTTATTATTGTATCATCCGGTTTCATTTCCCGGCTTGTCAACTTATAGGGTTGCGTAACATGGATAATATTTATCACCCCATCAAGATTTGCTATCCTCCTGGTGTCAACTATTTCTTTATTGCCGGTAATTCCGATCGCCACACGCTGGACACCCTTTATCGGATGTGGTGTTAGTCCCATTTCCTTTATTAGTCTACACACATTACTTATCTGTTTTTGTGTTGCATCTTTATGCATAACCACAAGCATAACACCTCCCTTATAGTAAACACTTAAAATAACCTTCTATCTTAAAGTTGCCATTTTAAATCTTTTCACCAGTGCAACCGTATCTTCACAATTTTTAATTGCCTGAATGATACGGCTACCCACAACCACACCATCTGCAAACTGACTCAAATCTTTTATTTGGCTAACTTTTGATACTCCGAACCCTACAACTACGGGTTTGGCAATGATTGATTTAATTTTTTTAATGAATGAGGGAATTGTATCAGGAAGTTTCTTTCTGATGCCGGTAGTGCCGGTTAGCGATATACAGTAAACAAAACCATCCGTCATTTTACCAATCAAATTTATTCTGTTGTTATCTGATGTGGGGGCAATGAGTTGAATCAAATCAACCGAATATCTCTGCGCATATTTTTTTAATATTTTGGATTCTTCAATGACAAGATCGGGCACAATCAAACCTGCTACACCAATTTTATTACATTCCCTAAAAAAATTTTCAACACCGAAAGACAGCAATGGATTTAAATATGACATAATTACAAGTGGTTTGTTAATTTTTGCTTTTGCGAGTTCGTTCAATATTGAAAATAAATTCACTCCTTTTTCCAAAGCAATGTGTGATGCATACTGAATTATTCTACCGTCTGCAATCGGATCGGAAAACGGAATGCCAACTTCAAGGATGTCTGCATATTTAGCAAAGCGCTCTATATATTTCATTGATAATTCAAGTGTTGGATATCCTGCTGTTAAATAAACAATTAGCGCTGCTTCATTATTTTCAGCAAGTCTTTGAAAACTTTTTTTCAGCGTATTCATAAAAATTCCTCCACAATCGCTAAGTCTTTATCACCCCTTCCTGAGAGATTTACGACCATTATTTTTTGGCGACCCATTTTCTTCGCCTCTCGAATTGCAATATAGACTGCATGGGCACTCTCTAATGCCGGTATTATGCCTTCGGTTTCCGAAAGAATCTTGAAGGCTTTAATCGCCTGTTCATCTGTGCAGGTCGTATAATTAACCCGCTTGCTCATTTTTAGAAAAGCATGTTCAGGACCGACTCCCGGATAATCAAGACCGGGTGCAATAGAATAGGCAGGCATAATCTGACCATTTCTATCTTGAAGGACAAAACTTATTGCACCATGCAGAACTCCTATTTTCCCATAAGAAAGTGATGCCGAGTGTTTTTTTGTGTATATGCCCAATCCACCTGCTTCAACCCCTAACATCTTTACACATGTGCCTAAGAATGGATAAAAGAACCCAAGGGCATTACTCCCACCACCAACACAGGCAATGAGCATATCAGGCAGCCTGCCCGCTATTTTTTTTATCTGGATTTTGACCTCTTTTCCTATTACCGTTTGAAAATCACGCACCAGCATTGGATAGGGATGTGGGCCAACAACAGAACCAATACAATAATGCGTTGTTTTTATATTTGTAACCCAATCTCTTATTGCCTCATTTATGGCATCCTTAAGTGTTTGGGTACCACCATTAACAGGAATCACCTTGGCACCAAGGAGTTTCATCCTCATAACATTCATCCGTTGCCTGTCGATGTCCTTTTTACCCATATACACAACGCACTCCATGCCGAAAAGGGCACAGGCAGTTGCAGTAGCAACACCATGCTGTCCCGCACCGGTCTCAGCAATTATTCTTTTTTTCCCCATTTTCTTTGCAAGCAGAACCTGACCGATTGTATTGTTAATCTTATGAGCACCGGTATGGAGCAGATCTTCTCGTTTGAAAAAGATCATTGCCCCCCCAAGTTTTCTCGAGAGGTTTCGGGCAAAATATAACGGTGTTGGTCTCCCTGCGTAATTTTTTAAATAAAATTGCAATTCGCTTTGGAATTCATCATTATTTTTCAAATTTTTATAAGCGTTTTCAAGGTCAATCAATGCGGGCATTAATGTTTCCGGAATGAACCTGCCTCCGAATGTACCAAAATAGCCATTTTTATTCGGGTAATGATACATTTTTTTCTCCAAAATGGGCAAAGAATGCCAGTGCCAAAATATATCCATACCAGCCCAGTCCTGAAATCTGGCCAATGCATACCGGTGCAATAAAACTTTTATGCCGGAAGGACTCTCGAGCATAAATATTGCTGATATGGACTTCTATTGTTTTTATGCCAATCGCTTCAATCGCATCCCTTATCGCCAACGAAGTATGAGTATAGGCACCCGGATTTATAATAAGCCCATCGTATCTTTTGGCATTCTGTATCATTTCAATTATCGCACCTTCAGAATTAGACTGATATATGTCAATCTGTATGCCTTTCTGTTTTGCATAGTTAAGTATCTGATTATTAATTTCTTCCAGAGATAAATCGCCATAGAAGGTTGGATTTCTTTTACCCAGAAGATTTAAATTCGGACCATTTATTAAAAGAATCTTTTGCATAATACCTCCTTTAACTGCACCCTGCCAATTTTTTCAAAGACCGGGATTCTTATATATTTACCTTTCATTTTTTTATCCTGGGAAATTAGATTTTTTAAATTTTTTTTGAACTTTCCAGGCACAGTTGTAGGCAGTCTATACTCTCTTAATAAAGAAATGACATCATTGACTTCTTTTGATTTTTTAGCCGAACGTCTCATTTCTTCAACCATGCCCATTGCTATTGCTTCTCCGTGGCAATAAATATTATAATCTGTCATTGTTTCAATTATGTGTCCGACTGTATGGCCCAGGTTCAAAATTTCCCTAATTCCCTTTTCTTCGGTCTCATCCCGACTTATTATGCTACCTTTTATTGAAACACATTCTTTAACAATATCAAATAAGAGTTGTGAATTGCGTTGTTTAATGTACTCTCTGTATCTATGTAAAATTCTAAATAACTTTTTTGATTGGATCACACTATATTTTATAACCTCGGCGATACCATTTCTGAATTCTTTATCCGGAAGGGTTATTAATTTTTTAATATCACAGAGCACTAATTCGGGCTGATAAAATGTTCCCAACATATTCTTACCATAAACTGTATTAATACCGGTCTTTCCCCCAATTGCGGCGTCCACCTGACCGAGGAGAGTCGTTGGCACATGAATTATTCTACATCCTCTTTTGAATGTTGATGCCACAAAACCCGCAATGTCGCTTATGACACCACCGCCCAGACTTATTAGGAAATTTTGTCTTTGGAAATTGATTTGGAAAAGAAAGTCATAGATTTTTTTCACGGTCTCAAAATTTTTGAATTCTTCACCATCAGGGATTATAAAATAGTAGATTTCATTCTTTCCTTTTTTGAGATAAGTTATAAACTCATTCAGATAAAGCGCACCAACCAGTGGATTGGTGATTATTACAATTTTATTATTGAAAATAAACAAATGGTCAGTGATATTATAACCAATTATTACCGGATATTCTTTTGATTTCGTTTTGATAATTATCTCGGCTCTTTCTTTTGCTGATTGAATTTTTTTAAGGGAAAGTTTTTCAATTATCTCATTAACCGTCGCTTCGGGTTTTTTCTCTGAAGTATTTAGTTTTATTGTGGCGAAGTCATATATCCCATTTCGTTCACGATATATTCTATCAATATCAGCAATGTTTCTGATTAAAGGCCTTTTTCCATTGGCGATGATTCTTTTTTTCAAAGTTTCAAGTTTGGCTGAAATTTGTATAACCATACCCATTTTCTGCAATGCCTTTCTGTTTTGGGCATCAATAACCATGCCTCCGCCGGTGGCGATCACCGTATTTCTAAGTTCCCTTATCTTTCCAAGCACCCATTTTTCTTTCTTCCTGAAATAATCTTCACCTTTTAATTCAAAGATCTCTTTTATGGACTTCTGCTCAGCGAGTTCAATCATTTCGTCGGTGGAGATAAAACCCATATTTAGTCTGCTTGCAAGCAATCTTCCGATAGTGTCTTTACCAGTTCCCATAAATCCGATCAGAATGATATTTTCAGACATTTTCAATCCTTTTTTTATACGATCTATATATTTTTTTTATATCGTTTAATGTATCACTGCCGAATTTTTCACAGATTGCATCGGTAAGGACATATGCAAGCAAAGATTCTGCTATCACGCCCACGGCTTCAACAACACAGACATCAGCCCTTGGATTCGGGGCTTTTGTTTTTCTCTTTGTTTTTAAATCCAATGAGTTTAACGGATTCTGCAGCGTCGGAATGGGCTTGACATATAGTCGCACAACTATTTTTTCACCATTACTAACCCCCCCTTCAATACCACCTGCATTATTTGTCTTTCGATATATGCCTCTTTTGGGATTGTAGTATATTTGGTCGTGGAATTTTGAACCAGGCAACATAGCCCCCTTTATCGCCTGTCCGATCTCTACCCCTTTCACCGAAGGAATTGAGAACATTAGCATTCCGATTCTGGCATCAAGCCTTCTATCAAATTGGGCATAACTTCCCAGTCCGGCGAATACATTATTACCATACACTTCAACAACACCGCCAAGTGTATCACCGTTGCTTTTTGCTTTTTTTATTAACTGCTCAATTTTATCTTTTGTTTCTGCAGCGCCGACTGAAACAACCTTGGAATCAATTGTAATATCAAATTCCTTAAGAAAAGTTTTAAAAATCGCACCGGCCCCAACCCGTATTGCCGTCTCCCTAGCTGAAGCTCGTTCCAGAATGTCTTTTATATCAGAAAAACCAAATTTTAATAGCCCTGATAAATCCGCATGTCCAGGCCTCGGAATGGTAATCTTTTTGAATTTTTTATTTGATGGCAAAAATTCATCTTTCCGATAATCATTATTTCTTATTATAAGTGTTATAGGCGAGCCAATGGTCCGACCATTTTTAATACCGGAAACAATTTCGATGCGATCATCTTCTATCATCATTCTTTTGCTTCTGCCAGTGCCGGATTTACGCCTTCTTAATTCTTCATTTATAAAATCAAAATCTATTCTTACTCCGGCTGGTAATCCATCTATTATCGCAACCAATACCGGTCCATGAGATTCACCAGCCGTTAAGATTCTAATCAATCTGCACCTCCTTGATTGCATTTTTCATTATGTTTATCGGTGGCATCCTTCCCGTCCAGATGCTGAATGAATATGCCGCCTGATAAACCAGCATGGTGATTCCACTCACCACTAACATGTTTTTAGGACTGGGCAAAGAAAAACAATAATTGGTATCATAATATACACTCCCACTTTTCATATAAGCAATAATTTTATTATGAAGATCCACTGCTGTCGCATTTATTACCATATCAATATTTCCAACAATATCCGGGACATCTTCAAAATTTATCTGAATCCCATTATATCTCCTCGCCAGAAAGAAAGATCTTATCCGAGTCCGATTAGCAAAGAAAAGGGTTTTTGGTTTTTTCTTATAAATCACATAGGCGATTGCCCTCGCAACGCCACCCGCACCAATTATTAGTATCTTTTTACCGCTAAGATCGATCTTATATTCTTTAAGCGATTCATAAAAACCATGACGGTCCGTGTTTTCGCCGAATAGTTTTTGGTTTTTAATAATCACGGTATTTACTGCCCCGATTTTTTCTGCAACTGAACTGATACCATCAAGATATCTAATCATTTTTATTTTATACGGGTGGGTTATGTTCAAACCCGCAAATTTGAGTTTTTTGAATGTTACAATCATCATTTCAAAATCTTTTTCCGGAACGCATAATGGGAAATAATATCCTTTTAAGTTCAATGAATTAAGGGCACTGTTGTGCAATAATGGCGAAAAGGTCTTTTTTAACGGATAACCAATCACGCCTGCAATGAACATATCCTGACCTCTTTAATGAATGTTTTTATTTTTATCGGATCTTTTTTCCCGGGAAATTTTTCCACTCCGGAGCAGACATCAATTCCATACGGTCTTAATAATGTGAGCATACTTTTGACATTTTCTGTATTTAACCCGCCCCCGATAATTATTGTTCCTTCAATATTTTTAATGATATTCCAGTCGAAGATACGCCCGCTACCTTCACCGGGATCCAATAGATATCCTGATACCGAGTATTTCGCCATCTCTCTTAGTACATCGGAAAATTTAGTTTCGTGATCAATTTTAATCCTTTTGATCACCCGTGCATTTTTTATCAATCTGCAATATTCGGGTGATTCAGCGCCGTGTAACTGGACCACATCAATCCCGGTTGAACTAATAATTCTATTTATCACATCAATTCGTTCGTCTTTAAATACACCAACCGATGTAATAAAAGGAGGTAATTTTTGAATGATATTCTTTGCTGTTGCCGGCTCAATATTCCTCGGCGATTTTGCAAAGATAAAACCCAACGCATCGGTTCCAAATTTTGACGCTACCAGTGCGTCTTCAAGATTGGTTATACCACAGATTTTTATTTTAACAATCATCAAGCCACCTGTTCGCTTTTTGAAAAACATCTATAAATGCATTTCTATTGCCCGTTCTGATCATATCTACCAGTGCACTTAAACTCATTTTTAAATTATTGAATAAAGCTGTATTATAAGGATTGAGTGCCTGGATTTCGTAATAAAGTTCTGGATTTTCTTTTATTACACCCCTGGCGGTCGCCATCTGGGCATTGAAGGTTGTGCTGGCAATATTATTTAAGTTTTTGAATGAATAGTCACCATCCATAAGCATTTTGACAAAAAGAATATTTACCAAATGGGAAAGACCAAGAACATAGGAAATGAGTTTATCATGTTCATCAAATGGCAGTTTAATAATTCTTGCCGCAGTATCTTTAAAAAGATTTAATATTTTATTATTTGCCTCAGGAGAACCACAATCACACATGCAGACTATCTTATCATTCAGAGTATGGCAGGATGGTCCGAACATTGGATGAATGCTGGTAATTTTTATATTATTTCGAATGGCTTTTTTAATCTTAGGAATTATATGACTCTTTACGCTCGCAATATCGCAGACCACTGAAGCGCAATTTAGTCTGGTAATTTTTTCAATAATATCGGGCACGATTGATAGAGGTGTAGCAATGATGATGATTGATTTTTCTTTTATGGCATTTTCGAGACGACGATAATATTTAAAGCCATAAATTCCTGGGTTTTTTAAGTCGTTTATCGCCACACGATGTCCCTGATTTTGCAAAAAATGAGCGAACCATTGTCCCATTCCACCGAGCCCTCCGATGATGAGTATATCTTCTTTTTTCCCCGAATATACCGAGTAATGCAATCTTTCCTGCTGAATACGCGACTGTTCAATGATTTTAGCAAAGATCGTCCGGGTAAAATTTATGTCCACGCCAATGTCTTTTGCATACCTCATGGCATTTTCAATCACATCCCTTTCAATACTCCAATCCTGAAGTGGTATACCATTCTTTTTCTTTATCTTGCCAATCTTTTCGCCAAGCATCATACGAATCTGGATCAATTTTAATATTTTATGATCCACTTTTTTTATTTCTTTTCTTAAATATTTCAGTCTATCCATTTTAGTTCCTTTATTTTTTCCCTCATGTCACCTGTTTTCAAAATTGCTGTTCCTACCAGTATTCCATCAAAACCAGCGTCGCGCAACTTTTTTACATCTTTTTTGGTTTTTATGCCACTTTCGCTGACCACATAATAATCTTCCGGAATCATCTGTATCAATTGTAGCGAGATATTAATATCAATATAAAAATTATTCAAATTCCGGTTGTTAATGCCAATTATTTCAGTTTGTGTTGCTAATGCCTTTTTTAAATCATGAACCGTGTGGATTTCAACAACGGGCGTCATATCGAGTTTCTGAGCAATTTTTACAAATTCTTTTAACCGCTCACGGCTCAAGATACTACTAATGAGCAATATTGCATCAGCGCCAATTATGTGTGATTCGTAAATCTGATACTCATCAATTATAAAATCTTTTTGTAATATCGGCAAATTCGACTTTTTCTTTACAATTTTGATATATTCTTTTTTTCCTGAAAAAAACCTCTCGTTTGTTACGACAGATATCGCATCCACACCAGCGGCTTCATAGATATGAGCAATCTTTTCTGGATCTAAATTGTCGATAATTACTCCCGTTGACGGGGAAGACTTTTTTATCTCAGCAATCAGCGCCAATGAATTTTTCTCGAAAATCTTTTTAAAACTATGCCTAACTTTATTTTTCGTTTTTAAATAACCTGCCCAGGGAGGTGATTTCTTTATCTTCTCTAGTTCTTTTTTTGTATCCTTAATTATTACTTTTAGTATGTTCATTCACAAACCTCCTCAATTCTTCAAGTTTATACAATGCCGCACCCGAAAAAATTGCCTCACGCGCCAGCTCCACTCCATCTTTAATTGATTTAGCCTTTCCCGCAACATATATTGCTGCGCCGGCATTTAATATTGCAACATCGAATTTAGGTCCTGGTTTGCCCTCCAGGATGGATAAAAACACTTCAAGATTATTATTACGATCGTTTACCATCAAATCTTCTATACTGGACTTTCTTATTCCAAATTCTTCGGGTGAAATTTCATAATCTATCATACCCCCATTTCTTATCTCAATAATGCAGGTTCTGGTTGTGGTCGTTATTTCATCAAGCCCGTCTTCGCCATATACAATTAGCGCCCGTGCAACATTTAGATTTATTAATACCTTTGCAATCTTTTCCATAAATTCTTTTCTACAAACACCAATAATTTGATGCCTTACATTCGCTGGATTGCACAAAGGTCCAAGGAGATTGAAAATTGTCCTTATACCAATTTCCTTTCTGGGTGCAACTGCGTTTTTCATTGCCGGATGGAAAAGCGGTGCAAATAGAAATCCAAAACCTACCTTTTCTATGCATTTTTCAACCAATCGGCAATCCATTTCAAGTTTGATGCCCAATGCCGAGATTAGATCCGCACTACCACAAAGACTTGACACCGATCTGTTACCGTGTTTTGCCACATAACAACCAGCACCGGTTGCAATAAACGCGGAAGTGGTTGAAATATTAAAAGTAAGCATACCATCGCCTCCCGTACCACAGGTATCAATTAACGAATCAAATGCACACCTTATTCGAACCATTTTCTCCCTCATTGCCTTGCAAAATCCGGTTATTTCCTCAACCGTCTCGCCCTTCATTCTCAAAGCCGTCAACAATGCTCCAATCTGTGCTGTTGTCGCATTTCCTTCCATTATTTCTATACAGATATCGTATGCTTCTTTTTCACTCAGCGATTGGTTATCTACTACTTTTTTAATTGCCCGCATAAGTTTTTTATACCCATCATTCATTTAGCCTCCTTATGTTGAAGCAAGAAAAACTTCCTGTATGGCAGGCATTCCCATTTTGTTTTACAACCGCTAAAATTGCATCGCGGTCACAGTCAGCCCTTAATTTAATTACATTTTGTGTATTACCGGAAGTCCGGCCTTTAAACCACAATTCCTGCCGACTTCTGGAAAAATACCACATTTTGTTGGTTTCAAATATCTTTCTCAATGATTCCTTGTTTGAATATGCAAGCATTAATATAGTACCTGATATGTCCTGGACGACTGTCGGTAGCAATTCATTTTTCCAGTTCAACGACTCAATAAATGCATCAGCGAGTGAAATCTTTTTTGTATATAATGCCATTCCAAGCTGGACATCAATGCCCATTTCCGCAAGGGTTTTTATCTCATTTAGTGAAAATACCCCACCTGCTACCACCATTCTTTTATCGGTCTTTTCACGAATCATTCTCACCTTTTCAATATCTATACCCTGCAGTGTTCCCTCTGTTTCCACAAATGTGAAGAGAAATTCGTTTGTATACGACTCGAATCCTCTTATGATATCAAAAAGCGCAATTCCAATAGGTTCTCTCCATCCCTCTACAACAATTTCCCCATTGAATGTATCAAGTGCAATAATAATTCTATCCTTTCCTATTTCATCATGCAAACTTGAAAGAAATTTATGGTTGATCTGTTTCTTTTCAAACGCCTTTGAGCCAATAATTATTTTGTTAGCACCCGAATCAATCAATTCTTTCGCTTTTGCAATCGTCCTTATCCCTCCGCCAACACGACAATCCGCCACTTTTAATAATTCTTTAATGATATTTAGATTATCACCCCTGCCCATTGCCGCATCGAGGTCAATAACTGCAACTTCATTGTATTTATTGAACTCTTTTGCAATATTCAGGGCATTAGCAAATTCAAGAATTTTTTCTCGGCCCTGTTTCAATTGAACCACCTTGCCATCCATTAAATCTATTGAACTTATTACCATCTTATTTTAACTCCTTTTTTCCAAAGAAATTTTTTTATGTTGTCGATTTTAAATTTTTTATAATGCAGGATTGTTGCGAAAAGCACCGCATCTGCCCTGCCGTATTTTATAACCCTGTAGACCTGTTCTAAATTTCCTGCACCTCCTGAAGCAATAACTGGGATTTTAACTACGGAGCTCACCGCCCTTGTCAATTTAATATCGTAACCCGCTTCTGTTCCATCCCGGTCAATGGAATTCAATAAAATCTCCCCGGCACCGAGTTTCTCGCATTCTTTTGCCCATTTAACTACATCAATACCTGAATCATATCTGCCGCCATGTGTATAACAATGCCACCCATTCTTTGCTCGCTTTGCATCAATTGAAACGACTATACACTGGGAGCCGAATAAAGCCGCACCCTGTTTTATCAAATCAGGATTTTCTATCCCCGCAGTGCATATTGCGATCTTATCAGCACCTGCATTTAGGAGAGCACGTATATCATTTATATCCTTAACGCCACCGCCAACGCAAAATGGTATAAAAACATTTCTGGCAACCTTTTTTACAATTTCTGTCATAGTCCTTCTTTTCTCCACCGATGCAGTAACATCAAGAAATATAAGTTCATCTGCGCCCTGTTCATTGTAGTATTTGGCTAGTTCTACTGGATTTCCTGCCGTTCTTAAGTTTTGGAATCTTACACCCTTTACAACCCGACCTTTATCGACATCGAGACAGGGAATTATTCTTATGGTTAACATCTCTCCACCCAGTTTTTTAGTAATGTTAGGCCACTCTTACCACTCTTTTCAGGATGGAATTGAACACCGTAGATATTATCTCTGTTTATGATTGATGGATATTTTATGCTATATTCAGTAATTCCAACAATCAAATTTTTTTCAGGGGTATGCACATAATAACTATGGAGAAAGTAAAAAAATATCTTTTTACTACGTCCGACAAGCGGTGATGGTTTAACAATATGAACATCATTCCACCCGATCTGAGGAACCTTGTTTTTATTAAATCTTTTTATGGAGCCACTGAATAAACCAAATCCTCTTATACCTTTAGACTCTTCACTTGACTCAAATAATAATTGAAGACCAAGACATATTCCCAGAAATGGTTGACCACTTTTTAGCCATTTAATAATCTTATCAAACAGTCCGCTCTGTTGAAGTCTTTTTACCGCAAATCCAAACGCACCAACCCCGGGCAGGATAATTTTATCAACAGTTTCCATATCTTTAGGTTCTTTAATTATGCAACTTTTCAATTTAAGGAAATCGAGTGCGTTCTTAACTGATTGGATATTACCTGCTCCATAATCGATTATACCGATCATAATACACCTTTTGTGCTTGGAATGTCTTTTATTTTTTTATTTATCGAACATGCCTGACTTAGTGCCCGGGCAAATGCTTTGAATATTGCTTCAATTTTATGGTGGTCAGACCTTCCGGAAATCAATTTGATATGTAACGTGCAGGAAAGCCCGTTGGTAAATCCGACAAAAAAATCTTCAATTGAATCTGTTTGTAAATCACCTACTCTCTGATTTTTGAAGTTTCCCGAAAATTTCAAGAAAGGTCTACCTGATATATCTATCGTCGCCATTGCCAGAGCTTCATCCATTGGCTGGATAAAAAAACCGGCGCGATTTATGCCCTTTTTATCACCGAGCGCTTTGTCCAACACCTGCCCCAAACAGAGGCCGACATCTTCAACGGTGTGATGCTGGTCCACTTCAATATCACCTCTTATCCTTGCAACAATATCAAATCCGCCATGTCGGGCTAATGTCTCAAGCATATGTTTTAAAAAGCATATAGGACACTCGATATCACTTTTGCCCCTGCCTTCAAGTTTAAACTTAATCATAACATCGGTTTCTTTTGTTTTACGTTTTATCTCAGATTTACGCATAGTTGACTCCAGGTTTTTTCATTATTTCTTTGAGCATCTTTATAAATTTTTTATTCTCATTGTCTGTACCTACCGTAACTCTCAACATATTATTTAGATAGCGACTATAAAACCGGCGCACAAGAATCCCTTTCTTATAGAGGGCTTCAAAAAGTTGGACCGATGAACGATTTTTTATCTTAAAAAGAATAAAGTTTGCCCGTGATGGAAATGGAATAATCTCGGGAGTGCTTTTTAGTGCATTAAAAATCATCTCTCGCTCGGCAATAATCTTCTGCACCGTCTCCATAACAAATCGCTTCTTGGTTAACAAAAATTGTCCGGCAATCATTTGAAAGATACCTACCGAAAAAGGTAGTTTAGTTTTTCTAAACTGCTTAGCAACATCGGGATTGCATAGCAAATAGCCAAGCCTTACTCCGGCAAGCCCGAATGCCTTGGAAAATGTCCTCAAGATCAAAAGATTCTGGTACTTATCAAGCAATCTCTGGCAAGTCAAATCATGGAATTCATAATATGCCTCATCAACAACCACAAAACATTTTTTTGTTCGCACAACTTCCTCGATCTCATTAATATCCATTGCTGTACCCGTAGGATTATTGGGCGAAGCAAACATAATTAGTTTTGAATTATTCGAGTTTCGTATTATCTTTTCTACATCAAAAGAAAAATCGTTTTTTAGTGAGGTTTCGTTTATCCTTAACTGCAATATTTTTCCAAGATATGGATAGATTCCAAATCCCGGTTTTATCAGTGTGATATTATCATCTTTATCACAGGTTGCAAGCATTATGGCAAGTATCAATTCATTTGAACCATTTCCGACGATAATTCCCTCGGCAGGATAATCCGTGTAGTCAGCAATTTTCTTTTTCAAATCCTCTGGATTTTCAGCCGGATACCGGTTCCAGTTAACCTTATAAAGCCTCTTCAATATTTCTTTCTTATATTCATCGGGTATATCATAAGGAGATTCATTCTGGTTCAGTTTTATCAGTGCCTGCTGTGGAACTTCATAGCCGGATAATTTAATGACCGAATCTTTGATAGTTATCATACTACAACCTTTCTGATTTCATACTCCAGAATATCTGTAGCCCCAAGTCGTTTTAGTTGGGGTATCAATTTTACAACTTCGCTCTTCTTTACTGCAACCTTGACTGCAAATCCTTTCTCTTTGTGCAGGGGAGCAACAGTTGGTGAACGCATGCAGGGCAAAATTTTCACTATACGTTCAAATTTATCTTTTGGCACATTCATTTCAAGCATCACCCTTTCTCTTGCATCCAGCAAAGCCTGAAATAACATCTTCAGTTCTTCAAGCTTGTTTCTTTTCCAAGAATTTTTAAGTGCCCTTTTACTTGCTATGAACCTTGTCGTTGATTCCATAATTACCTTAAAGATTTTCAATTTGTGTTCCTTCAGTGTATTGCCCGTTGCCGTATTATCAATTATCATATCAGCATCCTCAGGAGGAAAAACCTCAGTTGCTCCGTAGGTACGCAGAAATTTATATCTGAATCCTTCTTCATTTAAAAAATTTTTTGTCAGTCTTTCATATTCGGATGCAACAATTATCGTTTTCTTACGTAGTTTGGAAATATCTGTATCTTCAGGAATTGCCGAAACAATCTTTACCGGATCCAATTTCAAATCCATAATCTCGGTCACCCGTGCATTTGATTCTACCACCCAATCTTTTCCCGTGAATCCCGCATCATGCGAACCAATCTCAATCAAATCCGGTATATTTTGAGGCCTCATTATCTTTATCTGAAGTTCAGGGTCATTAACAAAAGGCCTATATACCCTTTCACCGATATTAAGATAAATTCCTGCATCATTAAAAAGTCTGAGTACACCTTCAAAGATACTGCCCTTGGGAATGACAATATTCAGTTTCTTCAATCAAACCTCCTTTCATTAAATCAGATCTATATATTTGCTTTTTTTATTTTTTTTAGTTAATGGATTTTATATGTGGTTAAAGATTGGTTGCACTTCCGGGACCAAAAAGGATATTATGACCCTTATTGGGCCCGGAAGTGCCAATACCAGTAATGATTAAAGTGGGATGTTGTGTGGTTGTGGTTAAGAATAACAATAGCCAATGACGCCTGCTTACGGCACTTAGAATTGCATAATCCTTTTATAAAAATCTTAACCACGAGACAATTATATTCAAAAATTATTTTTTGTCAAGATATAATAAAAGGTTTGAAAATTAGAGAGGGATGGTTATGATTAATGAAAAAGGAGTGTTTTATGAAGTATGTTGGG
>CBFGJP010000058.1:0-16018 GCA_965649105.1 Caldifarciminota bacterium | reverse complement strand
ATATATCCAGGGGTGCCTATGTTTTCAAGTGGTTGGGTAAGATATTCTATTTTGATTAAATAACCCACTTTCGGTAAGATTATTTTTGATTTAAATCGGGTTATTTATTAACAAAAAGGAATATTAGATTGCTTACCGATTGTAATATCAGTAAGTGCCAAATTACATTAGATGGTCCCCCTCATATCCATGATGCACGCAGGCATCTAAATAATGGCGGGAAAACATTTGAAGCTATAATAAGAAATATATTAAACCTTTTAGATACCTCTATTAAATTATCTATACGGATAAATTTGGATAAAGACAACGCTAATACGATTAAAGAGTTGTTGCAAACAGAAGAAATTTCTGAAATAACGCGTAAGGGGGCACATATTTATTCCGCGCGAATTTCTGCAAAAACGGAAGTCTGTAGCAAAATACAGTCTAAGTGCCTATCAGAAGATGAATGGGATTTGAAAAATGATATTTTACACTATTCAAACATCTCAAATAATTATTACAAACATGCAATTAAATATTTTTATGGAATATGTGTCGGTAATCGTATCAATGGTTTTGTAATAGCACCAGACGGTACAATATACAAATGTCCTGATTGTCTCGGTAATAATGAGGGAGAAGTTGGGTCTATTTTTTCACCACTGCTTATGATGTCAAAAAATATGGCTAAATGGATGGCCGTTGACCCGTTTGAAGAAAAGAGATGTATCGATTGTAAATATTTACCACTTTGTATGGGTGGTTGTACTTATCTTAGGTTTGGTCTTTCACCGACGCCAATCCGAAATTGTATTACCGAAGAAGATGTTCTTGATGGACTAAAAATTTATATCTGTGAAGCGGATGATGAAAAAAACGCTATCCCGCTTGAAAGGAGGTGATAAAAATGATTATCATAAATGAAAGCATCACTGACCTACTGCTTTCGTTGAAAGGCGATGTTCTTTTTGACAAAGAATGTCCTTGCGGTAATATTTGGCCCAAACCGATGCCTCAATACATCTACATTCCGGACCTCTAACTGGTGGTGAAGGTTAGTGATATACGGAAGAGGGGCATGAATCTCGTTCCGTATTTCATGCCCCCTTGTTAAGGTTCTGCTTAACCTTGGTAGTTAAGATGATATTAATCCATTCTTATTTTGCGCTGAAAATGTTGACATTTTTATATAGTTCATTATAATAATTTATGATGATGTTTATTCTTTGGTATTTATTCGCTACCGTTCGTCTTAATACACATGCTTACCAATTTGATGAAGGTTATGTGGAGTTTTGGTACCAAATTCCAATTACCGATATTTTTTTCACACCAATTTCTTCTGATTCCTTCAAAGGAGAAGTGTCTTACGATTTTGTTGTTTATGAGCCGGGTGGTGACTCAACTGTTAGACAGGGGCGCAGGGTTTTCTTCTCTGAAAAATTAAACATTGGTGATTATGTGTTTGATTGTTTCCCTCTCTGGCTATATCCTGGGCACTTCGTATGTAAATTAGTTATTAATACGGGGGGTGAGGTAGCAAAATCTGAGAAAAAAATTGCAATATGTAGTGATACAATCTCCTTTTATTCCTCTGATATTTTGTTGAGTAAAAAGAAAATTTATGGCAGCGCATTTAAACGGCACGATATTACATTTACACCGATAATCAGCTGCACCTTTTCAAATCTTGACACTTTGTTTTCATATTTTGAAATTTACGGGCTTATTCCGGATAGTCTATTATATGAAGTTCGTTATCAAATCTTAAACAATAAATCAAAAATTGTTTATGATGCGTATTTTAAACGCCCCAAGTATGAATATAGATGTTATGATACAATATCAATTTTTCTCGGCAATTTTTCTACGGGCAACTATACTCTAAAAGTGGAGGTATTTGAGCCGGCACTAAATATGCTGATACAAAAAGGAGTGGGTTTTAAGGTAAAAAAAGCTTTGTTTGACATAACTGAGGCAAGATATGCCCGGGAGATTAAGTATCTCGTTTCAGAAAAGGAATATAAAAAATTTCTTAAAATGGATTATCCCCGCCTGATTGATTATTTAAAGAAATTCTGGTCTAAACGTAATTATAAAGAATTTGAAAAAAGACTTCTTGAGGCAGATGAGAAGTTTTCTACTTCTAATTTAAGAGGTCGTGATACGAATCAAGGCAAATTTTACATTTTGAATGGACCTCCTGATGAGATTGAATATAGACCAATGGAAACGACAGGTGCTCCAGCACAAGTTTGGTATTATGAATCAAAGGGTTTACTTTTGCTCTGGTGTGATTCAAATGGTGACGGTGATTATGAACTAATGGGCAATTTAGATTTCGAAGATGATTTTACACGCGACATTCCGATAAAATGGACAAAATAGCGAAACAATTAAACTTACATTGATAAAAGTAACAAATGTAGTTATTATATATTTTGATGTTTTTGCCCTGAATAAATATGATTGTTAAGATTTTAAATTCTTCGCTGCCGATACGCCGGCGCGGAATGCCTTAATATTAAGTTCTTCTGTTCCCTTGGGAACCCGCGAAAGAATCGCAGATTCAACCGCCTCTTTTGATACAATACCCGCTATTTCCGTTAACATACCCAAGGCAACAATATTGGCAACCAGGGTTTTGCCAGTCTCTTTCTCGGCAATTTCGGTAATTGGTGCTGAATAAATTTTAAAATTACCTTTAGGAATTGTGTTCACAAATCCTGAATCGACAAGAATAATACCGTTTTCTTTCACATCTTTCCAGTACTTATCACAAGCCTCCTGGGTCAGCGCAAGGAGAAAATCAATATTTACTGCCTTTGGATAATCAATATCTTCATCACTGATAATGACTTCTGACCGGCTGGAACCGCCCCTTGCCTCGGGTCCGTAAGACTGGCTCTGGGTCGCATTCTTTCCATCATAAATTGCCGCTGCTTCAGCAAGAATTTTCCCGGCAAGGATTAATCCTTGACCACCTGAACCACTCAATCTAAATTCATACCGAAAAGGCATAGAACTCCTTTTTATTTAAAAACATTAGTTTTTTTTATTTTTGATGCGATCCAATAACTTATGATATTCTTCACAAAACTCGGGCCTTTCAATATCATGCAAAACACCGATTGTAATCTTCCCTTTTTTCTCCTCACTGCTCAATTTTTTTGCAGTCTCTACAGGAATGCTATTTTCTTTATAATACCTTAACATATCAACTGCATTGCCTAAACGATTTGGTCTTCCATAATAAGTAGGACATTGTGCCAGTACTTCAATTAAAGCAAATCCCTTTTTTATTAATGCCTTTTCAATCAGCTTATCTAATTGTGTAGCGTGATAACAGGTAGAACGGGCAACAAAAGAAGCACCCGCAGCGATGGCAAGATTAGAAATATCAAAATCCGGCTCAGTACTTCCATAGGGAGCAGTGCTTGCTCTTTTTCCAAATGGTGTGGTGGGAGAAACCTGTCCGCCGGTCATGCCGTAGATATAATTATTGTAAAGAATTACAGTCATATCAAGATTTCTTCTTGCTGCATGGATAAAATGATTTCCACCAATGGCTGTAGCATCTCCATCTCCGGTGACAACAATAACTTTCAGTTTAGGCTTTGCCAGTTTGACTCCGGTAGCAAATGCAATTGCCCTGCCATGATGAGTGTGTAAAGTATTAAAATCAAGATAACCCGGTGTCCTTGAAGAACAGCCAATTCCCGATACTATTGCCACATCATCTTTTTGAATCTTTGCACGGTCGATCGCCCTCAACATTGCCTTCATTATTATTCCACAACCACAGCCCGTGCACCAGATATGCGGGAATTTATCAAGTCTTAAATATTTTTTATAAGGAAACATATTTAACCTTCTCCAGAATTTCCTGCGGGGTGATTGGTCCGCCATCAACCCGATTTACCTTTACACACTCTGTTCTTGTTGCACATTCAACTTCATGCGCAATCTGTCCTAAATTCATTTCGGGAACAATGAATTTCTTAATCCTGCTTGATATTTCTCTCAATGCCTCATAGGGGAAAGGCCAGAGTACATAGATTTGGAATAATCCTACTTTTATTCCTGAAGCCCTTGCCTCACGCATTGCTCTCTTTGCCGAACGTGCACTTGAGCCATAGGAAACGAGGCATATTTCAGCATCTTCAAGAAGTTCTGTTTTGTAGGAAATTATTTCGTTTTTATATCTTTCTATTTTGCGATTAATACGCCGATATAGTGCATCAATTTTTTTCGGGTCATTCGTTGGGAACCCAGTCTCATCATGGCTTAACCCTGTGACATTGAATCTATAACCGGTTCCGTAATGGGCAATTGGTGGTATATCGCTTTCAGTACATTTATAAGGAATATATTTTTCCGGGGGATCGGTTGTAAGAGGCCGGTTAATGACTTCAATTTCATTAGCATCAGGAATTATGATTTTTTCATTCAAATGTCCCACAATTTCATCTAACAAAATAATCACTGGAACACGGTATTTTTCTGAAAAATTAAAAGCCTTTACTGTCCATTCATAGATTTCCTGAACCGTTGACGGCGATACGGCAATCACCGGATGGTCACCATGGGTCCCCCATCTTGCCTGCATAACGTCCGCCTGAGAAGGTAATGTGGGTAGTCCGGTGCTCGGACCACCACGCTGAACATTTACCACTACCACCGGAACTTCTGCCATTGATGCATATCCAATATTTTCTTGCATCAAAGAAAAACCAGGACCACTCGTTGCAGTCATTGATTTCATTCCCGATAATGAAGCGCCGATTATTGCACCCATCGATGCAATCTCGTCTTCCATTTGAATAAAGACACCACCTACTTCGGGAAGTCTTTTTGATAATACTTCAGCAATCTCCGAAGAAGGTGTAATTGGATATCCAGCAAAGAATCTCATGCCTGCTACAATTGCAGCCTCAGCGCAGGCTTCATTACCGGTCATTATTTTTATAATTTTATTCGTCGATAGCTTCATTTTTACAAGATATTCGAATAATATTCATACTTTTTCTACTTCTATTGCGAAGTCCGGGCAGTAAATCTCGCAGAGCTGACATCCGGTACAGACATCTGGGTTAGCAACCTTCGCCTTTGCCTTTTCCATAATCAAAACCTGTTTGGGACAAAAGGCGACACATATTTCACATCCTTTGCACCAGGATTCATTTATCCTTATCTCAAATCTGCGCGTAGAATTTTTCATTTGTAAACAATTAATTATATTCAATTCAGAAATAAAGTCAAGAATAATATTGATATAACCGTTGCCTTGACAAACAATTTTTTTTGAATATACTTTAGTGGTGGTTAAGAATCTTCTTAACAAGGCAATTATAACCGACCATCTGATAGAGATGTTGTCGGATTGCTATGTTCTTTACCACATAGAAAACACTATTCACTTTAATCACTACTGGTACTGGCACTTCCGGGCCCAATAAGGGTAGAAAAACCTTTTTGGTCCCGGAAGTGCCTCTCGATTTTAAATAAATAATCCAACCAATTTTAGCAATCTTTAACAGCAAAAATAGACAAGGAGGTAATATTATGATTATTACAATGTCTGTGCAGGCAAGAGATGAAGATATTGAAAGAGTTAGAAAAAAAGTAGAAGAATTGGGATACGAAACAAAACTCTTTCTTGGTGAGAAAAAGACCGTTATCCACGTCATTGGAGTGACAGATAGAGAGAGGCTTGCTAAGGCAGTGGAATCACTTACTGGAGTTGAGAATTTAATTCCCATACTGAGTCCATATAAACTCGCCAGTCGGGAATTCCATGCGGAGGATACAGTTATTTCAATAAACGGGAAAAAAATTGGCGATAAAATGATTGCCGTTATTGCAGGGCCATGTGCTGTAGAATCCGAAAATATGATGATTGAACTTGCCTATATTATAAAAGAAGCGGGTGCACAATTTCTAAGAGGCGGTGCATATAAACCACGCAGTTCGCCTTACAGTTTCCAGGGACTTGGAGAGAGGGGGCTTGAAATCCTCGCAAGGGCACGAGAAAAAACTGGATTGTATATTGTAACCGAAGTTCTATCCGAAATCGATGTGCCACTGGTTTATAAATATGCTGATATACTACAAATCGGGGCGAGAAACATGCAAAATTTCCCTTTGCTTAAAACCGTAGGCAGATTTAACAAACCAGTTTTATTAAAAAGAGGAATGTCAGCAACAATTGAAGAATGGTTAATGGCTGCGGAATATATACTATCTGAAGGAAATCAAAATGTTATATTATGCGAAAGAGGTATTAGAACTTTTGAGACATATACGCGCAATACCCTTGATATAAGTGCAGTTCCGGTAATCAAACGATTCTCACATCTTCCAATAATCATTGATCCCAGCCATGCTTCGGGTGATTGGAGATATGTAAATGCCCTGGCTCGTGCGGGCATTGCTGCTGGTGGAGATGGAATCATTGTTGAGGTCCATCCGGACCCGGCAAATGCCATTTCTGACGGTAAACAATCACTAAAGATTGATGATTTCAAAGAACTTATGCAGGATATTAAAAAGATTGCTTCAGCAATGGGGAGGACCTTATGAGAAAAATAAAGGTATACTTCCAGGGAACAAAAGGTGCTTATAGTGAACTTGCAGCAGCGGTCTATTTTGGAAAATTCTTTGAAAGCGTTGGGTTAACAAGGTTTGAAGATTTAATTGGTGCTTTAAATGAAGACCTTGAAGCCTACGCCATACTGCCAATTGAAAATTCTCTTATGGGTAGTATACACCGGAACTATGATTTGCTTTTAGCCAGTGATATCTGGATTATCGCCGAGGTTGAATTAAGGATAACTTATAATCTTTTCGGACTTGCTGCCGAAGAAAATATAGAAGAAATTTGGGCTCATCCAGCAGCGCTTGAACAATGTCGTGACTTTGTTTCAAAAAATCCCGCCTATAAATTTCTTTCATTTTTTGATTCTGCTGGGGCGGCCGAAGCGGTAGTAAAAAATAATAGGAAAAATATAGGAATAATTGCTGGACCGCAAGTTGGTTCAATATATGGATTAAGATTGATAAAGCAAAATATTGAAGACAATTCATTGAATTTCACACGCTTTCTTGTTCTTTCAAAACAAAAGATAATCTACACAGGTTCTGATGCAAAATCTTCACTTGTCTTTGGTGTCAAAAACGAACCAGGTATTTTATTTAGATGTCTTAGTATTTTCGCCTTGCGCAATATTGACCTGGTAAAACTTGAATCACGGCCAATAATTGGAAAACCCTGGGAGTATATCTTTTATATCGATCTTAAGGGCAGTGTTGAAGAAGAAAAGATTAAAAAGGCAATCGACATACTGCAGGATATTGCCGTTTACTTCAAATTTCTCGGTAGTTATCAGGTAATAAAGGAGCATCACAATGAATCTCATTATTCACAGTTGTGAGCGAATTTCAGGTAAAATATCGGTTGGCGGTGATAAGTCAATAACCCATCGGAGTTTAATTCTCGGCGCAATTTCCACCGGTCAAACCGAAATAATAAATTATTCATCAGCCGAAGATTGTTTCTCAACATTAAATTGTCTAAAGTCTTTAGGCGTAGAAATAAATGTGGATAAAGATAAAATTTTAATTTTAGGCAGGGGATTAAGGGGTCTTAAAGAACCGGAAAATGTGCTTGATTGTAGAAATTCTGGGACAACAGTCCGGCTTCTTGCCGGATTATTATCCGCACAACATTTTTATTCGGTTCTTACAGGCGACGATTCATTGAGAAAAAGACCTATGGGTAGGATAGTTGAACCTTTAAAATTGATGGGGGCAAAGATCGAAAGCAGAAAAGGAAACTATATTCCGCTGAGTATAATTGGCAATAAACTAAAGGGCATTGAATATAAAATGCCTGTTGCCAGTGCTCAAGTTAAATCTTCACTGATGATCGCGGGATTATATGCTAAATCCAAAACAGTAATTGTAGAACCGATACAATCAAGAGACCATACTGAAAGACTATTTGAATTCTTGGGGATAAAGTTTATCAGAAAAAATAAGAAGATTGTGGTATATCCAATCAATAAATTTATCGGGAAGGTCATAAAAGTTCCTAATGACATATCCTCGGCAGCATTTTTTTTGGTACTCGGTATTCTTACCGCAGATAATCTGATTCTCAAGGATACGGGAATAAATCCTTTGCGGACCGGGATAATCGAAGTTTTAAAAAATTCAGGTGTTAAAATTGTTATTGAAAAACAAAAATTCTTTTGTAACGAACCAGTTGCTGATATAATTGTAAAAAAGCAGAAACCCAGTCCATTTGTCATTTCGAATCCAATGATTCCAAAATTGATTGATGAAATTCCGGTACTTGCGGTTCTGGCAACTCAGTTAGAAGGAAGATCATTGATAAAGGATGCAAAAGAATTGCGCGTAAAAGAGACTGACCGCATAAAGGCGATTGCACATGAGTTAAAAAAATTTGGAGCAGATATAAAAGAAATAGCAGACGGGTTGATTATTAATGGGCCAACGAGGTTACAGGGAACGGTTTGTGAAAGTTATAAAGACCATCGGATTGCTATGGCACTTGCGATTGCGGGTTTGATTGCAAAAGGTAAAACCGTGATCAAAGATGCTGATTGTATAAAGATATCTTTTCCGGATTTTGTAAAAACTTTAAAGGAGGTCTGTGGTGAGGAATATATTCAGTGTGATGACCCACGAGATTGTTCAAAGAATTAACTTATCACCCGTAGAGGCATTTTTATCTCTATATGGAAAAGATCCTTATGCCTTTTTGTATGAATCACTTGAACTGGGTGGGACATATGGACGATATTCTTTTCTCGGCGGAAATCCAAAAATTATATTCAAGGCAAAAAAAAGTGAGATAAATATATCTTTACTGGAACGGAAACAGACAAAGTATGATAATCCTTTTTTATCCTTACGCAGATTGGTTAAACCGGGCGAAAAAAAATTGTATTTTGCCCCCTTTACCGGGGGCGCCGTAGGTTTTGTTTCATACGACTCGGTAAGATATCTTGAAAAAATTCCTGACAAAAATCCTGACGAAATAAATATCCCAGATTTATTTTTCATATTCCCCCAAGAAATAGTAATCTTTGATCACAAAAAAAGAACCGCACAAATAGTTATGTATTGCCGTGATAAAAATCGGCAAAGATTCATAAGAGAAACACTCATTTCAAAACCCATGCTGAAAGGAATTGATATAAGTGTCGATAAAAAGTTAAAATTCACTTCAAACTTTACGCCTTATGAATTTTTTAATATAGTAAAAAAAGCAAAAGATTATATCCTTGCTGGAGATATATTCCAGGTCGTTCTTTCACAGCGATTTAAAACAAAGATATCCTGTCCCCATTTTGATATTTATCGGGCACTTAGGATAACCAATCCTTCACCGTATATGTATTACCTCAAATTTGATGATTTAACGGTCTTGGGTTCTTCGCCGGAAGTACTTATTAAATTAAAAAATAGAACGGCGATATCGAGACCACTTGCCGGAACAAGACCAAGGGGCAGAGATGATAAGGAAGACAAAAAAATGGAAAGAGAATTACTCAAAGATAGCAAAGAACTTGCTGAACATATAATGCTCGTAGACCTGGCAAGGAATGATTTAGGAAAAGTTTGTGAATACGGAACAGTAAGACCAGATGGACTACTAAAAATTGAACGATATTCAAAGGTTATGCATATTGTATCAAATGTGATCGGCAAATTAAGAAACGATTGCGATGCAATGGATCTTTTTATTTCATCTTTTCCAGCAGGTACAGTTTCAGGCGCACCTAAAATTAGGGCAATGGAAATAATTGATGAATTAGAACCAGTTAAAAGAGGATTGTATGCCGGTGCAATTGGCTATTTTGACTTCAGTGGGAATATGGATTTTTGCATCGCAATCAGGACGATCATTATAAAAGATGAGATTGCATATATCCAGGGTGGCGCAGGGATTGTCGCGGATTCAATTCCAGAAAAGGAATACCTGGAGACAATGAATAAAACAAATGCATTAAAATTAGCATTGGAGATGATATGATTTTATTAATTGATAATTATGATTCATTTGTCTATAATCTTGCCCAGTATTTAGGAGCGCTGGGCGAAGATTTTTTTGTTTGTCGGAATGATGAGATAACAATAAGCAGAATAAAGAGAATGAAACCGAATTATATTTTTATCTCACCTGGGCCCAAAACACCGAAAGAGGCTGGAATAACTTGTAGTATAATAGAATACTTTGCTGATAAAATTCCAATCTTCGGGGTCTGTCTTGGTCATCAGGCAATTGCCGAAGTTTTTGGTGGTAAAATCATCAAGGCTGATAAAGTTGTTCATGGAAAGGTCTCTTTGATTTTTCACAATCGGAAAACGATCTTTCAAAAGATAAAAAATCCATTTTATGCAGCACGCTATCATTCACTGATTGTAGAAAAAGAATCAATTCCCGACTGCCTTGAAATTTCTGCCTGGACAACCGATGCCCTTGTGATGGGGATAAAACATAAAGATTATAACATTGAGGGTGTGCAATTCCACCCCGAATCAATATTGACCAAAGTAGGGAAAAAAATTATAAAGAACTTTTTAAACAGTTATAAAAAAAATAGTAATGAAAGATAAAGGAGGTTATATGCGCATTGTTAATTATTGGCGTTTAAAAGAAACCTTCTTTGATTCTCAGACCTCGGATATTCCACCAAGGGTGTATAAAATCATAAAAGAAGTGAAAAATTACGGCAATATGGCTGTGAATAAATATACAAAAAAGTTTGATAAAATTTCTTTAACTGATTTTAAGATTACATCCGCGGAGATTGTTAGTGCCTATCGCAACATTGATAAAAGATTAATTGATGCAATAAAATGTGCGAAAAAGAATATTCAAAAGTTTTCTCTTGCCCAGTTGAGACAATTGAAAAGTATAAGAGTCGCAATCACACAGGGGGTGTTTGCAGAGCAAAAGATAATACCAATAAATAGAGTAGGTATATATGTGCCCGGCGGAAATTTTCCTTTAATATCAACTGTTTTAATGTGCGGTGTGCCAGCAATAGTTGCGGGAGTAAAAGAGATAGTTCTCTGTTCTCCCCCGGGGCATAATGGTTCAATCCATCCGGCAATACTCGCTACGGCTAAAGTTTTAGGGATTAAAGAAATTTATAAAATTGGAGGGATCCAGGCAATTGCGGCGCTCGCATATGGAACAGAAACCATAAAACCTGTTGATAAGATATTTGGACCGGGTAATATCTATGTAGCAACTGCAAAAAAAATTGTTTACGGTGATGTCGGAATAGATTTCATTGCCGGACCAACAGAAATCTTGATAATTGCTGACGATTCTGCAGAACCGGAAATCGTTGCGGCAGATTTGCTCGCCCAGGCAGAACATGATACAAATGCAGTTCCAATTCTCGTGACCACATCAAATAATTTAGCAAAAAAAGTAGTATTGGCAATAAAAAAACAATTGACTTATTTAAAGACAAAAGATATCGCGATGAAAGCGATCAATAAAAATGGATTAATTATTATCGTAAAAAATTTAACCCAGGCGATTGATATTGCCAATAAAAAGGCACCTGAGCATCTGGAATTACAAATACAAAATCCATTCAAATATATTAATAAATTAAGAAATTATGGTTCACTATTTGTCGGCCGATACTCTGCCGAAGCACTCGGAGATTACAGCAGTGGATTGAATCACACACTACCAACCAGTGGTTCGGCAAGATTTACAGGTGGACTTCACATCAAGGATTTTCTGAAATTACAGACCGTCTTGATTGTAAATAAAAATGGATTAAACGAAATTGGGCCTACTGCTGAAGTACTCGCTGAGGCAGAAGGGCTTTATGGACATTTTAATTCAATAAAAATAAGGGAAAGGTACGGCGATTAATTCTCTTGACTTCTTTATCGGGATGGATAAAATTCTTATATGATTACAAATGTCTTAACTCTTATAATCTTTACACTCACCATTAAATCACCAAATGGTGCTTATGTGGGTAATGTGGTGTATATGGGAAACACAGAGATTGCAACGGCTTCATTCAAACTTTATGACCATAATGGAAATATGCTATACCACATCATAAACCCCGAGGCGATCTCTTTCTTCATTAGCAATTCCGGTGAAGTCTTTGCGACAAATGAGCAGAATCTTTATCTTTATAAAACCGATGGGCAGATATTACACTTGAAAAAATTGAATTATCCAAATGGTTTTGGGTTTTCACCTGATCACACAATATTCTTTGCCTCAGACCGTGATGGAATTTATGCCTATTCATTGTCGGGAAGGTTGATCTACCAATTCAAACCAGGAAGGCTTTTTGTTAGTACCAATTTTGCCGAGAAGGTGGCGATTGTATCAAATGATACACTTACCTATTATGAAAATGGTGAATTGAAATTTCTTAAGATAATTCCAAGCCCTTTTGTGCGCGGGCTGGAATTTTTTGATAGTGAAAAAATAATAAAACTGGAGCTTCCTGATCGAATAGAAGAAATAAAAATTTTAGAAACACCGAATAAGGGGGACTGATGATTTTGTTTTTTATCTTCAGTGTCGGCTGGCCACTTTCCCCCCAGAATGAAGCACATCCTTTAGGCAATAACTGGGGGGAATATCAGGATTACGGAGGAAGTCCGTATATGCATCCAGGTATTGATGTAATGGGCATAACAGTGGGACGCCCTGTTTATGCGGTCCAGAGGGGTATAGTCAAGGCCTGGCTCACAACCCAGGCACAATACCACTGGCGACTTGCAATTGCGGATACAAACATCTCTACAGACTCTGTTGAAGCCTGGTTATACGCACATATCGATCCAAATCAATATCACAAAAATGTTGGTGATGTTGTAAATGCTGGTGATTTAATCGGGTATCTTGTCCAGTGGCCCGTCACTGGCTTTGACCATTGCCATTTTGCACGAATAAAGGATATCGGTGCAGTCTGGAATACCGCAGATTGGGCTTTTGTGCAAAATCCATTAGTAATAATATCTCCTAATACCGATACGGTAAAACCGGTTTTTGAAAATGCTTATGGTAATTATAAATTTGCTATCTGCAGTAATAACACAAGCACCTATTTAAATCCGCCAACCACGGTCACTGGTAATGTTGACATTATTGCTAAAATTTATGATAAAACCGGCATTCCTTTGCCCCAGAATCCAGTATGGGAAAAGATGATACCAATGATGATAAGTTATGAAATCCATGGACCTCAGAATGTACCTGAAAGACTCTCTTTTTTGTTCCGTGGATATTTATACTACCAAAGCAATGTAAGTGTTGTATATAAAAATGATGCGGTTTGCGACTCCCGTGGCGATTATAATTACCGTGATTATTACTTCATTGTCACAAATACCGATGGCGATAGCCTTATTGAATCAACTGATGCCAATTATTCCTGGAATACAACTGGATTCCCACCCGGCAATTATTGGATTGTAGTAAAGGCATCTGATGCGGCAGGTAATACTAGCATAGATAGTATGATGGTTACAATTCCTGGACAGTATGTAGCTGAAATTTCATCCGTAGTCATTAAAGCAAGCAATTTTAGAAATTTCATTAAGGAACTAGGCAATATATTCATTAAGAATGATGCAAAGTTGTACGACATCAATGGTCGGGTCGTGAATTTTCAATTGAACCTCCCTGCAGGTGTCTATTTTTTAGTCTACAAAGAGGATGAAAAGTTAACCCATAAAAAGATAGTAATTGTGAAATAGCATTTTTCAAGGCTTGACTTTTCCGTTATATTATGTAATATTTAGAGAGGACAGACGATATTTATATGCCTTATATCAGATAATAATCTACAACTGGGGGATCGTCTAATGGTAGGACAGTTGGCTCTGGACCAACCGATCGGGGTTCAAATCCCTGTCCCCCAGTCTTTTATAATATTTTAAAATCGAACTCAGGTGTATTTTTAAGCGTTGCCAGAACCGAGCAGTATTTATCCCTTGATAATTCAAATGCTCTAATTAGATCTTCTCGTTTATACTCGCCTTGGCAATCAATTTCATAATATATCTTCACATATCTTTTTGGATGTTCAGAATGCTTTTCACCCTTGAGAATCATTTTAAACGAATCAATCCTTCCACCTTTTTTTTGTAAAATGGCAACGATGTCCATTCCCATACATCCTGCAAGTGCCACCAGTAATAATTCCATTGGCTTGAACCCCTGATTTAAACCACCTGATTCAATATCAGTATCTACAATTATTTTATGATTCTGTTCATCCTGGGCAGTGAATTGTAATCCTTTCTTATTCCATGTTAAAGTTATCATCTTCGTTCTCCCGATTTTTAATAAATGCTATTCATTTATAAGGGTCTCAATAAGGGATTCAAATTCCGGGAGAAAATCATCAGAATAACCAATCTGGGTTTTTCTTACATTCCCTTTTTTATCAATGAATATGGTGTGCGGAATTGAACGAACCCCGAATTTTTGGAAAACCTCATTATTTCCCAAGAGAATCGGGTATGTTATATTATTCTCTTTTTTAAAGTTATCAAGTGTAACCGTATCTTCATTGCTAACGCCAAGGATTATTAATCCTTTATCCTTATATTTTTCATAAAAATTGACAAGATGTGGAATTTCTCTTCTGCAGGGCGGGCACCAGGTTGCCCAGAAATCTACTATAACCACTTTTCCAATAAGCTTTTTAAGGGTATATGTCTCGCCTTCAAGCGAAGAAAGGGTAAAATCGTTGCCTGCGGCTACCGTTTTATTTGCTCCTTTATTTGGACAAAATATTATAAAGAAGATTGTAGATATTATTAATATAAGTTTGAAGTATTTTATCATTTTGCCCCCTTTGTCTTCTGGATTTTTATCCCCAGGTATTTATTTAATCTTTTCATTAAAAATTCTTTTGTTACTGTTCCTATAATCCTTTCTTTTACAACTCCACCTTCAAAGATGAGGATTGTAGGAATATTTTGGATATCATATTCATTGGCGGTCTTTATTTCATTATCAACATTTACCTTACCGATATTCAATTTATCAGGATATTTTTTTTCTATATCTTCAATATATCTGGTCATTGTTATACAATTTGGAGACCATATTGCCCAGAAATAAACCAGATATGGTATCGGAGATTTCTCTACTTCCTGAAAAAAATCTATATCGGTGAGCTCTTTAATCATAATTTAATTACCTCCTCTCAATGTTTCACGTGAAACATTAAAAATTTGCTTTATAACCTATTTTAATCATTCTGTTCAGTTGTTGATTCTTTTTGCTATTATCAAGTAAATCCCTCAGTGCAAATTCAAAAAATACCTGTTCATAAAAAATAAACCTTATACCTACGTTAAAATATCCCTTATTTTGGTCCTGGGGGTCATTAAGATTGGGAGAATAATCAAACATAATTTGAGTTGAACCAATCTTAAATTTTATTCCACAAAAGAGATCCAACCTTCCCCCTAATTCAAAACAATAATTTATGCCTATGTTTGGAGCAATCAACAAATCGGGATATTCAAAAAGTTCACCAATCTGAAGATATAATCCTTTTGACATAATATCGTATCTCGATGAATCATATACTCCATAACCCTGGTTATCAAACCCACATATTACAGTTGGGATCATCATGGTCTGCTCAAAGGCAAGTAATCTAATCTGAATACCAGGAAGTTTATAAAATCCAGGATTGCCCGCTCCAATAAGATTAGATGCACCATAACTTAATCCGAAGGACATTCTGTCGAACAGTCCTAATCCACCATATCCAATAATCTCTCCTGCAGGACCAAATCTTAATTGCAATCCGTAGTCTCCATGGTTTAAAAAGTCTATATCAGGTTGGTCAACAAGATAAAATGAAAATAAAAATAGCGTTAAAATCATAGAACCTCCTATGTTGAATTTGGATATAATTTAGTTATAATCATGGAACTAATGGCATTTAAAGATTGGAAACAGGGGGACGCCATAAGTCCTGGG
>CBFGJP010000057.1:0-16685 GCA_965649105.1 Caldifarciminota bacterium | reverse complement strand
ATCCCAAAACCAATGGCGCCGGTTGGGAATCTACCCTTTTTAGAATACCTGATCTATCAGATTGTCTCACAAGGATTTAAGGATATAATACTCTGTGTAGGATATAAAGGTGATCATATTATCAATTATTTTAACAATAGAAGGCATTGGTCTGTAAATATTGATTATTCAATAGAAAGAAAACCGATGGGCACTGCGGGTGCAATAAGACTTGCATCAAGCAAATTTAATGACCAGAATTTTATAGTTATGAACGGCGATTCCATGTTGGGCTTGGATTTTCAGGAATTGATTTCTTTTCACTTAAGGAAGAATGCAAAGGCAACGATTGCGCTGATAAAGGTAGATGATGTGAAAAGATTTGGCAGAGTGGCATTAAAAAAAGATGGGGCTATAAAAGATTTTATAGAAAAGGATTCTTCTGGCCACGGTTATATCAATGCTGGTGTGTATGTTTTAAATCGTGAGATTTTAGATCTAATCCCAGAAGGAAAAAGATATTCATTGGAAAAAGAAGTCTTCCCACGATTGCTCGGAAGAGGTTTGTATGGAAAATATTTTAATGACGCCTTTTTTATTGATATAGGTATACCTGAATCCTATTTGAGGATCAAAGATCAACCAGAAAGGTTACATTCAGTAATTAATATTTATAGAAAGGAGGAATTGTGTGATAATCAGGGCAAGGGCACCATTGAGAATTAGTTTTGCTGGTGGCGGGACTGATGTTCCACCGTTTACGGAGACTGAAGGTGGATATGTAATCAATGCTACTATCAATAAATACGCATTTGGAACATTAAGACCCAGGAAAGATAACAGAATTAAGATAGAATCACGAGATTTCGGTCTTTCGATAAACTATTGCATCGACCAGAAAATGACCTATGATGGAAAACTTGATTTAGTGAAGGCTGCAATCAAAAGGACCGAGGCTTTGAAGTCAAGTGGATTCAGTCTATTTTTGCATAGTGATGCACCTCCAGGTTCTGGATTAGGTTCATCTTCAGCAATGATTGTTACCCTGGTAGGTTTGCTAAAAGAATTTAAAAATCTCCCAATTACTGATTACGAAATTGCGAATCTTGCGTATGACATTGAAAGGAAAGAGCTGGGCATAAAAGGTGGTCTGCAGGACCAGTATGCATCAACATTCGGTGGTTTTAATTTCATAGAATTCACTAAAGACCGAGTGATTGTTAATCCACTCAAGATAAGTCAGGACATAATAAACGAACTTGAACATAACCTGCTTTTAGGTTATACAGGGAAGACTCGCTTTTCTGACCATATCATTGATGACCAGATAAAAAGGTATGAGCACAAGGATAATGAAGCTCTGATTGGATTAAGAAAACAAAAAGAACTTGCTGTGGAGATGAAGAATGCTTTACTCCGAAGGAGATTGAATGATTTTGGAGAATTGCTCCATTACGCTTGGGAGTTTAAAAAGAAGATGTCTGATCGCATAAGTAATCCAAATATTGACGCAATATATGAGGAGGCACGTAAAAATGGTGCATTAGGAGGCAAGATTACTGGGGCAGGTGGAGGTGGATATATGATATTCTATTGCCCTTTTGAAAAAAAACATTATGTTGCTGATGCATTAAAGAAGATGGGCGTTTTTTTGGAGAATTTCTCTTTTGAATTTTTGGGGTTACAGACCTGGAGGGTGAATGGATAAACGATTGAATGTTTTGATTAAAGCTCAAATAAACGAAGGCATTAACCTCAAAAGAGCACTTTTAATGGACGAATTTATTGATACTATAATAACTGTTGGAAAGGTAGTCGCCAATGCCTACAAGAATAATAAAAAGGTAATCCTCTTTGGCAACGGTGGAAGCGCTGCTGATGCCCAGCATATCGCTGCTGAATTGGTGGGAAAATACCGTCTTTTTCGGGCAGGTTTGCCGGGCATCGCCCTTACTACAAATACTTCAATCATTACTGCGATTGGCAATGACTTCTCATTTGATGATGTATTTTCACACCAGATTGAGACATTTGGAGAAAAAGGGGATATTGCTATAGGCATAACCACGAGCGGCAGGTCAAAAAATGTCATCAACGGACTAAAAAAAGCAAGACAGAAAAAATTAATCACCATCGTTTTAACTGGAAAGGGTGGAGTAAAATTAAAGAAAATCACTGACTATTGTATATGTGTGCCGAGTGTAGATACCCCCCGGATTCAGGAGATACATATAACAATTGGGCATATTATCTGCGAGATTGTAGAAAGATTGTTATTTAAATGAAAGCGGTATTCCTTGATCGTGATGGTATAATAAACAGAAAACCTCAAGAAGGCAGCTATGTTACCGCCTGGGATGAGTTTAAATTTTTAAGGAATGCTATTAAGGCAATAAGATACCTCAATAAGCTTGACTTTTTGGTTATTGTGGTAACAAATCAAAGGGGAGTGGCATTAGGTCATCTCACTGAGGAAAGGCTTAAGGAAATCCATCAAAAGATGCTCAATAAAATAACATCCCGTGGCGCCCATATTGATGCAATATATTATTGCCCGCACGATAAAGATACCTGTTCCTGTCGCAAACCTGAGATAGGTTTGTTTTTGAAAGCAAAAAAGGACTTTCCTGAAATTGATTTTAGAAATTCTTTCGTGGTTGGCGACTCAGAAAATGACATAAAGGCTGGGAAGAGATTGGGTTGTAAAACAATTCTTATAGTTAAAGATCCTAAGAAGTTGAAACTTCCTGAAAATATACTCCCTGATTTTATAACGACTTCACTCTGGCAGGCATACATAAAAATTAGAACTCTCATTAGCAAGAAGAATAATAAATGAAAATTCTTGTCTTAACTCCGCGTTTTCCATTTCCTCCGATTGGTGGGGATAAGACACATATCTATTTTATTTTGAAACATCTAATTGAAAAACATAAAATTTCACTCGTTAGTTTTTCAGAGACCACAGTCAATCAGGATATTGCCAATAAATATAGAGATTGTTTTTCTGAATTGGATGTAATAATCCTGCCCAGGATTTACTCATATATGAATTGTATCCTCAATTTTATAAACAAAAAACCATTGCAAGTCTCTTATTATCAATCTTTAAAGATGAGAAGACTGATTAGAAAGAAAATCTCTGAAGATAAATTTGATTTAATATTTGTCCATCTTATAAGGATGGCTGAATATGTAAAGGATATACCAAATCCTAAGATATTAGATATGGGGGATGCCCAGTCACTGAATTATGTAAGGGCAATGGCGTACACGACTGGTAAATGGTCAATAATCCATCGTTTTGAAAAAGAACTTGTCAAACAATATGAAAAGAGAATATGGAAGTATTTTAATAAAACACTCGTTGTTTCACCGATTGATGCAAGATATCTCAAAGAACTTGATAAAGATATAAATGTTGAGGTTATGCCTATTGGTTTTGACTTGGAGAAATTACCGTTTCGGTTAAACAATCATTCAAATAAGAAAATTTGTTTTATTGGCAATATGCGTACTTTTCCTAATACAGATGCAGTCTGCTGGTTCTGTAATGAGATACTACCGTTAATAAGAAAGAGAATTCCTGATATTGAGTTTTATATAGTGGGTGCAGAGCCATCAAGAAGGGTAAGACAACTATCAAAAATAAAAAATGTGATTGTTACTGGAAAGGTTGATGATATTGCAAAATATGTTTATGATGCGTCTGTTACAGTAGCCCCAATGCGTGTCGGTGCCGGAATTCAAACAAAGATCTATGAATCTATGGCTTTAGGTACACCTGTGGTTAGTACTTCAATTGGTCTTGAAGGTCTTGAGTGCATCCCGGGAAGAGATATAGTTATAGCAGATAGACCGATTGATTTTGCAGATAGAGTGATAAAGCTGATTAAAGACAGGGATTTGAGGATGCAGATTTCAAAGGATGCACGGAGGCTGGTTGAAGAAAAGTATGATTATAAGAAATTACTTAAAAAATTGGACTATATTATCCGCCAGGTTGTAAGAGACAATTAATTTAATCAAACCTTGATTAATAAAAAAAATTACATAAAATAATTCTATGGAGCCTTGCGAGATTAAAGTGGCGATGATAGACCCATCAGGTTTTACTATGCAATATGATAATGCTCTGTGTAACGCACTAAGCAATCACGGTTGTAAGGTATATTTTTTTACAAGCAAATATTTATACGGAGACTTGAACTATCAGATAAAATATCAAAATATTGAGTCTTTTTATAATTTCACGAATTGGCTATACAAAGATAAAACTTCTGGTTTTTTACGAATTGTAGTTAAGGGATTAGAACATGTATTTAATATGTATAATCTGACCCGAGTTTTAAAAAAGGTAAAGCCAGATATTATTCACTTTCAGTGGATCCCATTTCCTTTGTGTGATGGTTTTTTTCTCACCTTTTTTAAGAAAATTTCGCCTGTGATATTAACAGTCCACGATGCCACCCCATATCATGATGCTCCATCATCAAAAATTCAGCTTTTATATTTTAGTTCTATTGGAAAAAATTACGACCATCTCATAACTCATACGAAATCTTCTCTTGAAATTTTAGTAAATAAATTAAAGATTCCAGAAGAAAAAATTTCCATTGTCCCACATGGAATTTTTTACCATTATAGAAAAAATCTTGCTCTTGATAAACCTGTAAAAAATAATAATTGTTTTATAGTATTTTTCGGGACCATAAAGCCATATAAAGGGTTGGATGTGTTAATCCAGGCATATGCAAAATTGTCCGAAAATAATCGTAAAAAATATAAACTTCTAATCGCCGGGATACCAAAGATGGATGTCGGCCCCCTTAAAACCATGGCAGAAAATCTCGGTGTCGCTGACAATATCTATTGGCATCTTGAGTTTATTCCTGAAGAAAAGGTCGGCGAGATTTTAAGTAAAGCTGCGGTCTTTGTCTTACCATATAAGAAATTTGAAGCACAGAGCGGATCATTGATGGCTATGTTGCCTTTTTGCAAACCAATAGTAGCAACTAATATGGCGAGCTTCAAAGAGATATTAAAAGACGGAATTCATGGCAGGTTGGTCGAACCCAATGATCCTTTTTCATTTGCCAGTGCCCTTGAGGATATTCTTTCCGATGAACAAAAAAGGGCACAAATGGAAAGGGCTATAGAGATCTTAATGGCTGATTCTTTGCGATGGGATGAATCGGCGCAAAGGACCATATTTATCTATAAGAGGCTCTTATTGTGCAAACGAAGTCGTAGGTGCTGAATTTACTGCCTGAAAGTCCGATAAGGTTGATATGGAAGAATTAACTGAATTAAAATTTTTCATTAAAAAATTAGGAAAAGATACTTATTTTTATGCATTGGCAAAACTAATTCCAGGAATTTTCAATGTTGCAAGTGTGGCCATCTTTACGCGAATTTTTAATCCGGCCGAGTATGGCCAGTATATTATTGTAATCACCACAAGTATAGTTTTGACAGCAATTTTTTCTCAGTGGATAACACAGTCGGTACTTCGTTATCGTTCGCAATATGTGCAGAATAAGAAATCAGCGATGTTCAATAAGTATATTTTTTTAACTTTAGTTTTGATTTCTTTAATAATCTGTGTCTTGGGTATAGTTTTTTATCCGATAAAAAAATTCCTCAGTATTTATCAAAGTTATTACTTGATTTCAATAATTCTAATTATTTCAAATTTATGGTTTGAAAATCTTGTAGCAATTTTACAAGCCGATTTGAAATCGAGGTTTTTTAGCTTGAGCTTAATTACCAATGGTGTTTTAAAATTTATTTGTCCTTTATTTTTGGTATTATTCATCTCACGGAATGTAGAAAATTTGCTTTGGGGAACTTTTTTATCTTTTTTTATAGTTACATTCATCCTAATATTAAACTTTTATTTTCAATTTAAGAAATCAATACCGAAAGACGATTTTAATAATAAAGATGAAGATTTTTTCTCGTTCATTAGGAAATTTTTTATTTATGGATTTCCTTTGATTGGCTGGTTTTTAGGTGCCGAGATTCTTAGTGTAATGGATAGGTACTTTCTACAAATTTTTTGCAGCAGCGAAGAAGTGGGCATATATACTTCTAATTACAATCTTGTTGTATCCGCGATAACCTTTATTTCAATGCCACTTTTAACCGCTGCCCATCCGCTATTAATGAAAGCAGGTTCTTTATTATCCAATAAAGATGATATACAAAATTTAATCACTGAATTTTCAAGATATTTTCTACTTATTGCCTTCCCGGTTATGAGTTATCTCTTAATCCTGCATAAAGAACTGGCGGAAATATTCTTGGGGATAGAATATCGCCAGGGAAGTCTTGTTATGATTCCAGTCACAGTAGGATTGATAGGTTGGTATTTTGCAATGTTTGGACATAAAGGACTTGAACTACAGGAAAAAACGCATATAATGTTCATATATATAATTATTTGCACGGTGGTTAAGATAATCATGAATTTAATTTTAATTATTAAATACGGATATATGGGAGCAGCGATAACGACATTAATAAGCTTTCTATTATATCCAACGCTCGTTTATTTTGGAGCAAAATCAAATATTAGATGGAATATCTGCTGGAAGTCAATGTTGAAACTGGTTATTGCATCTACGGCTCTCGCTTTTGTATTTTATTCCATCAAAATCTTGCGTATTAAGTCCTATATTACTATAATCGCCTGTGGTTTATTGTTACCGCCATTATACCTTTTTATCCTGATTATTCTTAAAGAGATTAAATCCTACGAACTAAGTTTTGTTAAAAATATTTTAAAGGCAAAAAGATAATTGTTTTATGAATTTTGGGTACTCAATAATTGTTGTCAATTATGGTAAATATGACTTATTAATGAATTTTCTCAATTCCGTAGAGAAAAACATAGATAAAAGAGAAAGATTTGAGGTGATAGTTGTTGATAATAATTTGCCCAACAATAAAAAAACAGGTAGTCATATTGATACGAGCAAATTCAATTTTAAATTGAAAATTGTTAAGAACAATGTAAACAGTTATTCTTCTGCAATAAATCTGGGGGTAAAGTGTGCAAATTATGATATAATCATTGCATCAAATTCTGACATAGAGATTCTCCCGCAATTTGCCTTCGCACCAATTACAAGAATATTTGAACAAGACTCACAAATCGGTGTAATAGGGCTGCAACTACTTTATCCAAATGGAATGTGGCAAAGAAGTTATGGGTTTGTTCCATCATTAAAAGAAGGAATGATATATTTACTTTTAATAGATGCCCTTGCTCATGCGTTTTATAAATTGTTGAATAAAAATGGTATTTCGTTTTCAAAAATGAAAAAAGTTGGTTATGTTGATGGTGCATTTATGATTATAAGAAGAAAATGTTTTGATGAATGTGGCGGGTTTGATGAGCAATTCAAATTTTATGGCGAAGACGCCGATTTTTGTTTCCGTGCGTATAAAACTAAGTGGAAAGTGTTTTTTTTGCCACAAATTTGTGTTCTACATCTCCATGGGGCATCTTCCATAAAGAGATCTTTTATAAAATATCGGGCACTCCAATATAAGGCAAAGGTAAATTTTGTAAAGAAACACTTCGGTGAAAAATATGCACACCTTTATTATTCCCTGATGAAATTAGTAACACTTGAAAGAGTCTTGTTTTATCAGATTCTTTCTACTATCTTTCCTTTATCTGAGTTTTTACAACATTTCAAAGAGTCTAAGAATTCCTATCAGGCGATAAAGATTAGTAAAATAATTACTTATCAATATTGAAATGCAGACACTTTTAATAATCATCATAGGTTTCATCGGTATTCTGTTAGGGCGTACTTTATTAAAACGATGGTATAATCACCTTTCTCTCTATTCATTATTCTGGTCTGTATCTTTAGCATTGAATTCTACTCAGCTCATCAGATACTACAAAATATCATCAGAGGCGTGGTTATTTATGGGTATGGCTTGGTTTTTAATCTTTTTAGGGTCTTATGCGGCGGTATTTATGCAATCTGCCGTGGAAAAAAATCCGCATATAATCTCTGGAGAGATTTTCAAGCCTATTACTTATGTAAATCTTAAATTATTATCCAGGGTAATAATTATTCTGTCTTTGCTTTCTATTATGGCGATAATCTATCAACTATGGAACATTTTGGAGATACTTGGAGATGTAAGGTCAATATTTGTAAAGGCAGCAAAACTTTATTCAATGCGTATCCATAGTGAAATGACGGAGATTCCTTATTTAAGTAGTTTGCCACTGAGTGCCTGCTGTATTGCAGGTATATTCATATCACTTCGTAAAAAAATAACCTTCTTAGGAATTCTTCCTTTAATCTTGGTAGCGATACACGGTATCACCGTCATGGGGAGGGCAAATATGATTATTGCCTTTTCCTTATTTATTACTGCATTATTATATACTCCAACTAAAAAACTAATAAATCGCAAGATATTAATTGGATTGTTATTAGCTGCAGCTATAGTAATTGGTTCATTTACCATTATTAGTTCGACACGTGGGCTAATCATTCATTTTAAAAATGAAACATCAGATATAAGAAATCTCCGTAGCTATCTTTCTTATTTTCCATCCTTGTACTTTTATCTTGCAACTCCTCCTGTTGCTTTTAGTGAACACCTTTCTGGGGTTGAGGATGAAGATTCTTTTGGAAGTTATACCTTCAAGCCCATTTTAAATATACTTTCAAAAGTAGGGCTTGCGGATCCGCTTCCTCGCTATGAACCATACATTCCTACGCCTGAACCAATTAACACCGCAACATATTTAAGGGAAATCCACGCGGATTTTGGAGTCGCGGGAGTGATTGTTTATCCTTTTGTGCTGGGTTTCCTCATCACACTGTTGCATTTACGGATGTCAAAGTTTCCATCAATAACCAAAATAGCTATACTTGCTCATCTTTACGCGGTCATTTGGCTATCGTGGGATGTAAATGTTATAAGACTCGGACAGTGGTTAGTAAGTTTAATAGTTAGTGTATTTGTAGCTTTAAAATTAGATTCTGCTACAAATAACGCAACGGTTGACAATTGATTATTTTTGATTAAACTAAAGAAATGAGCAATAAAAGTTTTTCGATCATTGATTACTTTACAATAATTTTTAAACGGCGACGCATCATTTTGAAAATATTTTTAATAATGACATTGGGAGCAATTATTATTAGCTTTGTTCTACCTGTTCAATTTACTGCGACAGCAACAATTCTACCCCCCAATAACCAGATGGATATAATGATGGGATTGATGAGTTCAAGTATCTCGAGCAATTTAGGTGGATTTTCCGGATTATCTGGGCTTCTGGGTGGAGGAACAACGGCTTCCGACTTGTTTGCTGCAATCTTAGAAAGTGGAAGAATTACGGGAACAGTAATACAAAAATATGATCTTAAAAAAGTATTTAAAGTAAAAACGATGTATGACGCAGGTAAGATGTTAGCGAAAATAACCCGTATCAGAGTTTCTCCTGAAGGGATTGTTTCAGTCTCGGTTACCTGGCGTGATAAAAACTTAGCCGCGGATATCGCCAATTCATATATTGAAGAGCTTGATAAATTTAATAGAGAGACTGCAATGACAACCGGGAAGAAGTATCGAATTTTTGTGGAACAGAGATTGAATGAGACTAAAGATAGTTTAAATAAGGCAGAAGAGGCATTAAGAAAATTTCAGGAACAGCACCGCACAGTTGCCCTTGATATAGAGATTGAAAATGCGATTGCGACTATTGCCAAGTTGAAAAGTGAAATTATTTTGCGCGAGGTTCAAAAAGGGGCAGTGGCTTCAGCAGGTGGATTAAACAATCCCTATGTTGCAAATATTGAAAAAGAACTCAGGGAATTAAAGACTCAGTTAGCAAAGATTGAATTTGGTTCCCAGGACACAACCAGAAAGGAGTTTGGCGCGGGGTTTTCTGTGCCTTTTGTGAAACTTCCTGAATTATCTTTAGAATATGCCCGACTCCTCAGGGATGTAAAGGTGCAGGAGGCAGTTTATGAACTCTTGACCCAACAATATGAGCAGGCGAAAATAATGGAAGTTAAAGATACTCCGACCGTGCAAATCCTTGACAGGGCCTCACCGCCAGAGAAAAAAAGTGCACCAAAAAGGAGTCGGATAATAATTTTATGGGCAGTTTTTGGTCTTCTCTTTGGGGTAAGCCTATCTTTTTTCCTTGAGTGGTTTGAAAATCTCAAAAAGCAACCCGATGAATTTGCCAGGTTGAATGATATTTATATAAAGTTAAAGACAGATTTAATTAATCTAAAGAGTGAATTTTTGAGAATTATCAAACCAAAGAGACCCAAAACAAATTAGAATGTCCTTTCAGCAGTTTAGACATCGTATTGCAAACATTCATATAGCAATAACCACCCGATTAGGCTTAGTTAGATTGTTATTGTGGTGAAGGTGTTATATCAGAATGTTATTGAGAAATTTATGCAGGCGTATGTGCTAATAGTTTATAAAGGTTGTTGGAGGCAGAGATGAAAAAACACTTAAATCCGCTATTGACAGAAGCGGCAACATGAGTATAATTGTATATGTTTTATTTATTTCTTCTGGCTATGTCTCCGCATGTCTATTTACTCCCTAACGATGCGGTAGAGGTAGATATCTGGCATCAACCAAACTTGAGTGGGAAATATCTCGTTGATGCGGATACAAGTTTAAATATCCCCCTTCTGGGAAAATTAAGTATAAAAAATATTCCGGCGGATTCTCTGGAGAAAATACTTCGTGAAGAATTTCATAAATATTATGGAGATATTTTCCTGACGATTAATATCTACTATCAGATAAATGTTTTTGGTGAGGTTAAATTGCCGGGAAAATATTATCTTAAGAGTAATGAAAATCTCACGAATCTTCTGGCAATGGCGGGGGGTCCAACCCCAAATGGTAATACGGGTAGAATAAAAATTCTCAATTTTGGCAAAGAGAGGGATGTGAATCTCGAAAAGATCTTAAAGAGCGGGAAACGAATAGAAGAATTGAACCTTAATCCTGGTGATATAGTTATCATTCCCAAAAGATTTATACCAGCACTTCAGGAATGGTCAGTGCTTTTCAGTATTGGCACTTTAATATTAAATATCCTTATTTACACAAAATGACTAAAGAACCATCTTTTCAGGATTATATAGATATCATTTATAAAAGACGTATATTGATAATTATCTGCGTCATAGTTGCTTCTTTCAGTTCTTTTTTTATAAGTTTGAGTTTACCGAAAATTTATGAGGCAAAAGTTCGCTTCAAATTGGAACTTTCCGAGGCGAAGCCAGTATTTTTTACTGAACTATATACCCCACAACGAGTGGACCCGGTTGAGAGTGAACTTGAAATCATCCGCAGCCGGGCGCTTGCACGTTCAGTAGTCAAAAAGCTTGGTTTAAATTTCGTAATAAACAATCACGGTCGAGAATTTTTTGATTCAATCCAGGTGAGCGAAAATTTTCCATTAGGTAAATATTTGATTAAGATTGAAAATGGTAAGAATTTTGTAGTATTAAATTCTAAAGAGGAAATTATTGGTAGGGGGACTATCGGTGAGATTTTTAATGCTGTTGGGTTGAGATTTATTTTGAAAGAAAAACCTAACCGCGATTATTTAGAATTTGCAATAACCGATATCGAAAAGGCAACTGAAGATTTAATACACAATTTTTCTGCGAATCAGATCAAAAATACTTCGCTTGTTTTACTGAAGGCACGTTCAACCTTGCCCGAACTTGCCGCAAAGATTGCTAATGCTTTATCTCAAGAATATATTCTTTATACTCTGGAAAGTTTAAGAGAATCAGCGCGTGGTTCAAAAGAATTTATCGAAAGTCAGATTAAAATTTTTGGCACCGAGCTTGATAGTGCCGAGGAGAATCTCCGTCGTTACAAGCAGCAAAGCGGAGTATTCTTGCTCAGTGAGACTGCAAAAGAAATAATTAATTCAGTTGCCCAGTTTGAGGTAGAGAGAGAAAAGGCAATAATTGAACTCCATGAAACAGAAAGTAGTATCAAAAAAATGGAGAGTGAGCTTGCTAAAGACGAAGCAAGTTATGGATACTACAAGAGAATAGCCTCATTCCCGACAATATCAAATAGTCCGTTGATTATGAATCTGAAAGAACAATTAAAAAATCTTGAAATCCAAAAACAGGAATATCAGAATGACACAATGAGGTTAAAAGAAATTCAGGAACAGATTTCTAAAGTTGAACAAGAAATAAATCAGACAAGCAAACAGATTGCCCTGGCGGGTCCCTCAATTGGCGACCCTGTTTTTCAATCAATTATTACCAACATTATAAATAGCGAAACACGACTTATTGCATTACAGAGTAGAATATCCGCGTTAGATAAAATTATTGATAAGCATAATCGAAGGTTAAAACAACTTCCTGAGGCAGAGGTAAATCTGGCACAGCTGGAAAGACAGAAAAAGGCGAATGAAGAGATTTATACTATGCTTCTCAGTAAACTTGAAGAATCAAAGATTGCAGAAGCCATGCAGATAAGTCAGGCGCGAATAATTGACCATGCAATAATTCCGGATCGGCCGGTTGAACCAAAACCAAAGCAGAATGCAATTATCGGCTTCTTGATTGGTTTATTAATTGGGATGGGGGGAGCATTTTTGTTAGAGTATAGTGATACAACTATAAAGACGACAAAAGAGATTGAAGAATTGACGGGTATTTCCGTTCTGGCATCGGTTCCTCTGGTAAAAAACAGAAATCATATTGATATTCCTACGATTCAGGAACCACATTCTGATATTGCTGAAGCCTATCGTATTTTAAGAACAAATATCTCTTTCTCCGCAGCAGCGCGGCCAATCAAGACATTATTGATTACATCAACAATTCCTCAGGAAGGTAAGACAACAACCACATTAAACCTCGGCATCACGCTTTCTCAACAGGGGCATAAGGTGGTAATAATTGATTGCGATTTCCGCCGGCCCAAATTACACATATATTTCCGGGATATTGTGAAGGACAATCATAATGGTCTTACAGATGTCTTGATTGAGCGGATAAAATTAAAAGATGCAATTGTGAAAGCACCATTTGAAAACCTTTATTTTATAACAAGCGGAACTATCCCGAGCAATCCGGCGGAATTGCTCGGTTCAAAGCGGATGTTGGAAACTCTTAATGAACTCAAAAATAATTTTGACTATGTTTTAATTGACGCACCACCTGCCTTAGGTATTGCTGACGCCAGGGTTTTAGGCAAAATTTGTGATGCAATTCTTGTTGTGGTGATGAGTGGAAAATCAAGCCGGGATGCGGTTCTTGAAGTAAAGGATGAATTGGAACGCACCGGCGAAAAGATAATTGGTTATGTCTTAAACGGTGTTGATGTAACTCAAAGATATTACCGCCACCGTTATTACTATTATTATCAACATTATACAAAATCAAGCACCTGATAGATTTTATTGAGAGGGGATGAAGAGAGAGCTTTTAACTATCATTAGAAAATGGTTATTAATCATAATTTTAATTTTGTTGCCTGTGTCTTATCTCGGCCGAAAGATATTTTTATTGGTAAATGCATACCATACTGAAAAAACCCTGAAAAGGGATATAATCATTCTGAATGCGGAGAATGAATTACTAAAAAGAAGGATTGATGAATATAAAAAAGGCACACTGATTGAAAATAAGGCAAGGGATGATTTGGGAATGATAAAAAAAGGCGAAAAAATATATCTCATCAAGCAATGAAATATTTATTAGAAATAACACCATTCTGGAAGATCGTAACAAAGGGTGAGGGTATGTATTCACTCGGGGATTTGGTTCTTTTTAAAAGTAAGGATGGTGTTGATATAGGTAAAATAATTAGTCCCCCCATTGAAGAAGAAGAATCAGGCGAGATTATCCGTCCATTACACAACGAAGATTTTGTTAAACTGGATGAATTAAGAGAATATGAAGAAGTCTGTTTAATTGAATTCCGGAATGCGGTTAGAGAGTTCAATCTTGATATGAAAGTTGTCTATACGCATTGCCAGTTTGATGAAGAGAGGGTGATCTTCTATTTTACGGCAGAAAAAAAGATGAAATTTCGGAAACTTCATCGTTTTATATCACAGAAGTTGAATAAGCGAATCGTAATTAAACAAATTGGTGCACGCGATTTTGCAAGATATTGTGGGGGCATTGGTCCCTGTGGAAGAAAAATTTGCTGTGCTACATTTCTCGGAGATTTAAAATCAATTTCTTTAAGAATGGCAAGACGACAGAATATTTTTTTATCACCGAGTAAACTGTCGGGTATATGTGGAAAATTATTGTGTTGCCTTAATTTTGAAGAAGATTTTTACGCCGATTTTCAGAAAAATCAGCTTACGGTGGACCAAGATTTCGATGAAGATGAATTTGAAGAATACTGATTCAATATCAGCCCTTATTAACTTGGTGAAAACCTTAAGAAAAAAATGTCCCTGGGATAGAAAGCAAACTTTAAATACAATGAAAAATAATATTATTGAAGAAGCCTATGAAGTAGTTAATGCGATTGAAAAAAAAGACATTGAGGCTATAAAAGAGGAGATTGGGGATCTGCTCTTTCTGGGATTTTTTCTCAGCCAACTTCTGGAAACCCGGGGCGTGCGATTAAAAGAAATTATCTCAGAGACTGTGCTTAAATATAAACGCAAGCATCCCCATGTTTTTAAATCAAAAAAATTCAAAGATACTAAGGAAATTGTGAAATTCTGGCACAGTACAAAGAAAGATATATTTAAGGGGATACCTTATTCACTTCCAGCTTTGCACGCCGCCCGTTTGATACAGGAACGGGCAGCAAGGATGGGATTTGACTGGAATGACCCCAATGGTCCAATGCAGAAATTGATTGAGGAGATTAAGGAATTAGAAAAAGCGGGTTCAAAAAAGGAAATGAAAGAAGAAATGGGCGATATATTATTTTCCTGCGTGAATCTTGCCCGTCATTTGAAAATTGACGCGGAAGATGTACTGCGTCAGGCAAATAAAAAATTTGTAAAGAGATTCAGGTTAATGCATAAAAGAATAAAAAAGGAGAATAGGAATTTAGGGTCGTTAAGTCTTGATGAAATGGATCGGATCTGGAATAAAATAAAAAAATCTAAAGTATAACACATCCTACGCTTGCTTATGTTATCAATCGAGCACGAATTAAAGATTCTGCAAGATGGTTTTAAAGAATTGGGTATTGAGGCAAAAAATGATGTTTTCAACAAATTCAGGATTTATTTAAAAATCCTTGGTGCTTACCAGAATCGTCTCCACTTGATATCTCATAATGATTATGGACGAGTAAGTCTGAAACACTTCTTACCATCCCTGATGGTTTTGAAATTTATTTCTGATGAGCATAATGCCTGCGATATCGGTGCTGGTGCTGGTTTTCCTTCTTTACCTGTGAAAATTTTAAAACCCCAAATAAATTTTACCCTTTTTGAATCCAGAAAGAAAAAAGCCAAATTTCTCTACGAGCTAATTAGAGAACTAAATCTTTCCGGTATCAAAGTAATCGCAGACCGGGCTGAAAATTATAGTGATGAAAAATTTGATCTTATCCTTGTAAGGGCTGCAGGAAGAATTAAAGACCTAATAAAAACGATAAATTGGTTGATTGAGCCTGCGGGAAAAGCAGTATTCTATAAAACGATGGCGGTGGAAGAAGAAATTAAACAAGTTAAAGATAAGCTTGATAAAATGGGGTTTTCTATCAAAGTAGCAAATGCCTATACACCGGTAGAAAAAATACCTATGGCATTAGTTTTTTTAACCAAAAAATGCTATCAATAATTATTGTCAATTACAACTCCACACAAGCGTTAAAGAGATGTCTGAAGAGTATTATTGAAGTAAGACTGGGTATACATTATGAAATAATCATTATAGATAATAATTCAAAAATGCCGTTTAAATCGGTAATTGAGGAATTTGACAAATCAATCAATATTTGCTTGATAGAAAACAAAAAAAATCTCGGTTATGCGCGGGCAGTTAATCAAGGTATAAAAATCTCCAGAGGGGAATATATACTAATTCTCAATCCTGATATATTAATTACCAGAGATGCTGTAGAAAAGATGATTGATTTTTTCGAAAGTCAACAAAATATTGGTATTATTGCGCCGCAATTGCTGAATTTTGATAATTCTATCCAACATTCTTGTTTTCGGTTCCCCAGACTCTGGACACCTTTTATCAGAAGGAGTGTATTAAAGAACTTGCCTTTCGGCAAAAGAGAAATCGCACGTTATTTAATGCTTGATTTTGACCACAGAGAAATCAGGGAAGTAGATTGGGTCTTGGGCGCGGCGATGCTGGCAAAGAAATCTTTGCTTAAAAAAGTCGGTTTGCTTGACGAAAGATTTTTTCTTTATTTTGAAGATGTGGACTGGTGCCGTCGTTTTAGTAATAATGGTTTAAAAATCGTCTATTTTCCCGAATCAAAATTTTTTCATCAATACGTCCGTCATTCGGCAGATAATGTATGGGTTTTGTTCATATTTAATAAATATTTCTGGTTACATACAATAAGTTGCATAAAATACTTTAAAAAATGGCGTAAAATCAGTACCGTCTTTCATCAAAATAAGATCTTACCCAAAATAAATTAAGATTCGCAGGCGAATAATAAGGGAATTGCAGGTTTGAATTAGTAGTCATTCTCTTTAC
>CBFGJP010000056.1:0-17024 GCA_965649105.1 Caldifarciminota bacterium | reverse complement strand
TTTCTTGGGCATAAAGCCCTGTGCTTATTGCCATTAAGGCAATGATTGCACTTAAGATAAACTTATGCATAAGACCTCCTTGAATTTCAAATACCTAAATACCTAAATTGGCTTGGATAATCAGTCATTGGCGTAATCTTGCTCCTTTTTGAAATCCCAAATCCCAAGCACCAAATTCCAAACAAATCTCAATATTCAAAATTCTAAATTTTAGGCATTTCACTTTGCCTCCTTGTTTTGCAAAAATCTTTTGAATTTATTGAGCCGGCAACAGAATTTGCCTTTAGTCCACTTGGGGGGTATATACCATAACCTTGAAGTCTTTTGAAATCCTTAATTTCATTATGGTAAATTGTATACACAACCTGCCGTTTGTCAATGTTCAAGGACAAACGATACTGCATCATTTCATCTGGTGCATGCATTGGGGTCAGGTTTTAACCTTTAACTTAATCACCCAAGACATTTGTTTGTTAGGACGTTAATCCCGCATAGGTAAATCCAGCGGCTGTTTATTTTAAGATACTAAAGCATCTTTCTTATCTTTTTAATCAACTCTATTCCAAATACATACTTACCTATCGGTATCACATAAAAGCCATCAACATAATCTTTTAATTTTCTGGCGGTTTCAAGGAGCAACTCTATTTCATCAACTTCTTCAATCTTTGTTATATATTGATATGGAATTCCAAGAAATTTCATAAGTGAGAATGCCCTCTTTTTTGTATATAAAAAAGACAGACCCGCTACAATTTTAATATCCTTAAATCGGTGTCTTAAATCTTTTATAATTTCAATGAACTTATCCGGACTAAAGACCGGCTGGGTGAAGAATACTTCTGCCCCACATCTGTACTTCTCTCCTGCCTTTATAAATTCACCATGAATATTGGGAACATTGGGATTAAAACTTGTGCATAAGCAAAGATCAATGGGCGTGATTGTCTTCCTCGCTGAAGTCAAACCCTGTCTTAGGTTTTTTGCAATATCCAGCAACTTTGAAGAATTCAACTCAAACATACTCCTGCCCTCAACCGGTGAATCCCCTGTGACACACAATATGTTTTTTATCCCAAGTGCTTTAGCACCGAGTAGTTGACTTTCAAATGACAAAAGTGTATAATGCCTTGCTACAAAATGTGGAATCGTTTCAATCTTAAGATTCTCCTGCAAGATATGAGCAAAACACATTGCATCCGGTCTCAATTTTCCTAATGGATTTGAAGGAATGTTGAGGGCATCAACATAGTCCTTTGCGGGCTGGAGTTCTTTTCTAAGATTCTCTATATCAACACTCGTAGGTAAAAGGACTTCAAGGGTTATTATCTTTTTATGTCGCAATTTTTCTCTTAACATATTAATTTGACAATTAAAGGATTATGTATTCAAAAATCAAAGGTAGCATATTGATTACCATTACTCGCAAGAATGAACTCTCTACTCGTGATATTTTCACAGTGTAACATTATCCTATCTTCTTTATTATTTGCAGACCTTCAAATGCATTATTGACTGCAGCATAGGCACCAATCTGTTTTGCAAAACCGTCACTTACATTAGGACCACCAATTATTACCGGTGTATCAATATTATTCGTTCGCAATAGTTTTATCACATTTCCCATTTCAGGCATGGTTGTGGTCAAAAGTGCACTCAAACCAACGGCAATCGGCTTATATTTTTTTACCGCCTCTACAATCTCTTTTGCCTCAACATCCTTACCAAGATCAACTACCTGATATCCCGCCGACTCTAAAACCATTGCCACAATATTTTTTCCAATATCGTGTATATCACCCTTCACCGTTGCGAGCACTATTCTTTGCTTTTTACTCCGCCGCTCTGATGTCGCGGTGCCCTGTTTTATTCTCTTTTTTATTAATTCCAGCACCGCCTTAGTTGCCTCTGCAGATTTCATTAAATCCGGAATAAAAAAAATCCCCCTTTCATAATTTTCACCAACTTTTTTCATTGCATTAAAGACATACTCATCGATTATCTTATCGGATGATACATTCTCATCAAGTAATTTTTCTGTTTCAATGATAGAGGATTTCACATCGCCATCAATTATTGATCTAATCAAACCTTTTTCAGGTGTAGAGACCTCAATCTTGTCTTTTTTTATCGCGATTTTCACGGGACTAAGAACCCTACTTGAGTGGGGACATTCTTTTGCCCATTGGATATATTCGTTTATCTCTTTTTTAACAATCGCCCGTGCGGATTGGTATGCTTCTATTACCTTTGCATCAAGCGGGTTGATTATTAGAAAATTGACGCCTGCATTTATAGAAAGTGTAACAAATGCTGAATTTAGTAAACTTCTTTCTGGTAAACCAAACGAAACATTTGAAATACCTAATATTGTCTTTAACCCTTTATGGTATAATGCCTCAACCGTTTTCAAAGTTATAGAAATTTGCTCCGGTTCGGTAGCAGCAGAAAAGACAAGCGGGTCAAAGATTAAATCTTCTACTGGAAATTTTAATCTCCGCGCAATCTTTATTGCCAATTTAACATTCTTTATCCGTTCATTAAAAGTCTTTGGTATCCTTTTGCCAACAAGCGATATCACTGTTTTAAATCCAAATTTCTTTACAAGAGGCAGAAATCTTTTTAATTCTTTTTGCCGTGCCGGGATTGAGTTATAAACACCTATACCCGGATAAATCATCATTGCCTTTTCGGCGGCAGAAAAATTCTGGGTATCAATGAAAATGGGTAATTTAGAGTTTTTTAAAACTTCATAAAGACAATTCGATAATAACTTACTCTCATTTAATTCAGGCACAAAGGCATTTATGTCAATTGCATTTGCTCCGGCCTCTTCCTGAGATTTAGCCTCCAACCCATAGATTGTATAATCACACCTCAACAGACTTTCTTTCAATTTTTTCCTACCTGAAGGATTCAATCGTTCTCCGACAATGATTGTTGAATTGTTATCAACTTTAATAATTTTCTGCGGTGAAACAAGATAAAAACCTTTCTTTTGTCCAGAAAAACGGGCTGAAATATTTTTATACCCAGAGATTAACTTAATATACTCCGGAGATGTACCACAGCAACCGCCGATTAACCGCGCACCAGATTTCATAAAATCATCAAAATATCCGGCAAGTTCTGAATCAGTAATTGTATTCCTTAACTTATCCCCCTCAATCGTAACCCTTCCCGCATTGGGTTTAGCAATAAGTGGCAACGATGTAACAGTTTGCATCCTTTTCAAAACTTCTATTGCTGTCTTTGGTTCGGTGCAGTTCACCCCTATCGCCTTTGCACCAAGTTTATCGAAAGTAATGGCAATCGATTCCGGTAATTCACCAAATATCGTGCGGTGATTATCTTGGAATGTAAAGCTCACAAGTATATTATCTGAATATTCTTTTGCAGCAAGAAATGCCGCTTTCGCTTCAATGATTGAGTTGAATGTTTCAATTAAAAATGAATTGATACCGAATTTATAAAATGTTTTAAATACTTCGCAATAGATTTTAAAAACTTCTTCAAATTCACCATCACCATAAGGTTTAATCACAATGCCCAGAGGTCCCACATCACCCAACACAAATTCCTTATTTTCTGCTGCTTTGAGGGCAATCTTTATCCCTGATTTTATAATTTGCTTATATTCTTTTTTAAAATTTACTGGATTGGCACTGAATGTATTCGTTAATATTAAATCGCTGCCGGAATCTCTATACCTTTTATGTAATTGATAAACCGCTTCGGGATTCTTCAAATTCAAAATTGCAGGTGGTTCCCCGGGCGATAATCCCTTATCAAACAGATTCGTTCCTGTAGCACCATCAAGTATAACTATTCTTTTCTTCAATAATTTATCAAGAATATTCATACGGATATTTTATATAATTTATACAATATGTCAATAATACCTTGTTATTGACACCCCAGATAATATCAATATAATCACAAAATGGCAGATATTACTAAAGGCGTCCGTTCTTTCACATTTGGAACTGCAATCAGCCGTATAACTGGATTATTTCGTGAAATGGTCTTTGCGTTCCTTTATGGTGCGAGCACTTCAACGGATGCCTTCCAGGCATCCTTTCGTTTGCTTGATTTACTCAGAGACCTTTTTGCAGAGACCACCCTATCTTCAGCAATAATCCCGATATTAACCGAAGAGAAAAATAGAGGCAAACAAAACCAGAATTTGCTCGCCAGCAATATTTTTAATCTTCTCTTTATAATTGTTGCTATCATTACATTATTATGTATAGTTTTTGCGCCTTATCTTGTTCGTATTATCGCCTTTGGATTTGCCAATGTCCCCGGTAAATTTGATCTCACAGCCAAACTTGCCCAAATTATACTCCCCTTTCTTCTATTCGTCGCTTTTTCTGCCTGGGCGATGAGTTATTTGAATACAGAAAATAAATTTTTTGTGCCTTCAGTTGCATCTGCCTGGTTCAATATTTTTTCAATAATTGTCCCGCTCGTATTATACGGCTATTTAATAAATAAAGGCATTGATCCCATCTTCGGTATGGCTTATGGTGTTCTGGTTGGAGGTTTGATACAATTCGGTTCTCAAATTCCGGCGCTTTTCAAAAATGGATTTCGCTATAGTCCATTTCTGAAACTGAACGACCCCGCATTAAAAAAGGTAGTATTCCTTTTCATACCCGTTGCCTTGGGACTTGCAAGTTCAAGGATAAATGTAATGGTAGATACAATTATGGTATCTTTTCTTGAAGAAAGGAGTATGACCTGGTTACATTATGCTTTTAGAATAATGCATCTACCACTGGGATTATTTGGCATTGCTGTCGGTGCTGTTGCTCTTCCTTCTCTATCAAAACTTGTCGTGGAAAATAATTTTGAAGAAGTGCGCAGAACACTGATTGATTCATTAAAACTCGTATTTTTATTAACGATTCTCAGTTCAATTTTTATTATCTTTTTCTCTCATCCCATTACAAGAATTATTTATGAACGTGGAAAATTCAATGCCCTTGACACATCAGCAACTGCTTCAGCGTTAATATTTTACATTATTGGGGTTCCTTTTTTTTCAGGATTACGCAATGTTGTATCTGCATTCTATGCCCTGAGAGATTCAAAAACACCGATGTATGTGAGCATATGGATGATCGCTGTGAATGTTTTTTTAAATTATATTCTAATGAGACTTATGAGTTTCCGGGGCATTGCCCTCGCCACTTCTATATCCGCATTTTTCAATTTTCTAATTTTATTCAACATACTCCCTAATAAAGTTGGTGGTCTTGAAATCAAAGAGTTGTTTAAATTTATTGTATTGATTATTATCGGTTCCGTAATAAGCAGTTTCATCGGAATAACCATTTTTAACTATTTTAACAAAATATTTTTACCAAGTCTATTAATTCAGATCCTCGCCCTGTGTATTGTCTGCTTTTTAACAGTATTTATATTCTATTTTTACTGCGGAATTCTAAAAATGGAAGATGCCACAAAAATCTTAAAACAACTTTTCAAACGATAAAATTATGGAGTAAATTTTATTCCTATCTGATGGGCATTTGAATATTGTGTATAAACAAAAGAATAACCAAGTTCGTATTCTTCAAAAACAACAGTTAAACCACCCGAAAGCTGACAATCAGATAACGAAGGCTTTTCAATATAGGCTATGGGTTTGATATATCTTACCCCCGAAAAAATAGTCAGGTTTTCATATTCATACGATACCCCACTACTTAATTCAAAATCTCTACCCCTTGTTTCTATAAAAAATGAAAAGCCTGCAAAGAAATCATATCTAATCCCTATCACAAAAATCAGCGGCACATCAATTTTATGAAAAAACTCTCCTCCCATATTGTCGATCTTTGCCCCCAGAGTTAAATTACTGAAATTGATCATTCCACCACTATTTATCACTATTCCCATAAATGTAACAGAGTCAACCCTTGATTGGAAATTTTTTATACATATCCCGAATGGGCCGAACCGTCTTGCCAGACCAATGTTTAAGTCATAAGGTGAGAATCTATTCGTTGGAATGCCATATTCATCATAACCCTGAATATCTCCATAATCAAGATAATAAATACCCAGAGCATAATTTTTATATGTAGCACCAAGTGTTATCATATCGGTTGCATAAAGCCACCGGCCAATAACAAAATTGAACGTAGTACCGTAATTCACTGCCGGATTATGGAATACCGAAAATGCTTCATCAATGAGTGTTGTTATTCCCCCCAATCCATTTGATTTAATACCAACCGATAATTTTGTGGAATTATCAATATAAATATTCAAAATAAAAAATATAATCATTTTAGCACCGCAAGTTTCGCACGATAATAATGCTGATTATATTTGGTTTCAATCTGAATATGAATGAAATAGACACCAACATTAAGTTTATCTTTACTTATGCTTACCGTATAAGGATTAGAGCTCTCTATTTCATAAATCCGCTGTCCAAGAATATTGGTAATTGTTATTTTTGCCATTTTAAAATCATCTAAATGTGGAAGTTTTATATAAGCCTGTTTGCGCATTGGATTTGGATAGATGGCAAGTTCTTTGATTTCTATTGGTTTACTATATCCATCCATAATGATTACTGAAACCGGCAGGTGATCAGATGCAAAGTATAGTGCCCTTGCTATTTCATCAGGCACCGCATAATTCATACCGCTATTAATGGATTTGTTAAGATGTCTTCCATCATTTCCCAATATTATATATGACTCAGCGGGCATAAAAAGTCCGACTGTGTCTAAAAAATTTGGTGAGCACAGCACAAGGTCAAATCGATCATCAAGTCCACCACCCGAGCCTCCATCCGGAAGTTGTTCATTCCTTGTTGACTGCGTATGGGCATACGCATAAACATAATTATCGTGCCAGATATCAGAAAATGCCAAAATATCACGCAATCCTCTCGGGCTTGTTACAATACTGTCAACAAGTTTGCAATATCCAGATTCATTATAATAAAAATTGAAATCCCCCATTACAAGATATTCTGTAGAGTCGGGAAGGGAATCAAGGTGGTTCCTCAATCTAATTGCCTCCTGGAGCCTTATCAACTCACACTCAGCATCTGCCTTGAAATGGACAGAAAAGATATAAAATTCTCGGTTTGAATCTTTCATTTTTATCCGGTATCTTGCAATGTCCCTATTTGATGTAGGAATATATAGTGCATCAATAAATTCAGATTTTGAACGACGATAGAATAAACCGTTGTCGGTGTCCGGACCATCATTAAATGGAGCAACGGAAAAATCATTCTCTCTATAGTTCAGAACCGAATCGCGAAACAGTGCCATTCCCACTTCACTCTGCATTTCCTGAACCACAAGTATATCCGGTCTTAAATAATCCATTATCAAACGGTAATACTTAATCCGCTCATAAGCTATAATATTCGGAAAATTCAAAAGGTTATAGGTTACAACCTTGAGTTCTCCCGCACTACCCGCAGAATATAATAAACCCAGGCAGTAGCAAACTACTGCACTCCATCTTTTATTCATTCTTTATTTACGTGTTACATCAACAATTCTTCCTTCTACATCTTTATCTACTGGAGAATTTTTTCTAATGTAGTCCGCAATAATATTACGCAGGTATGTAAAGGTCTCCTGGATATCTTTCCCTTCTTTAAAAACAGCATAATCACCACCGCCGCCCGCAAGGAATGAATTAGTTACAAGGAGGTATTCTTTTTCTGGTTTTATTAAACTGCCATCATAAAGTCTGACTTCCAGAACTCTTTCATTTATCGGATTTTTAGAATTATATTTGAATTTTATCCCTGAAACCTGGAATATCGCATGTCTGCCATTAACTCCAACTTCAAGAACTTTTTTTATCTGTTCCCCGGTCATCTTCATTAAAACCGCGGTATTGGAAAGGGCATCCACATAATAACAATCTTTATATGTTATCTCTCCTTTTCTTATATTTGCCCGAATTCCTCCCGAATTATGTATCGCAATATCGGCATTAAAATATTCACGCATTGCATCGGTAATCAGATTACCCATTGGTGATTCTTCAAAACCAGCCCTGGTCAAATCTTTTCTGGCATAGCCAATGACTTCATCGAAGCCCTTTTTGGTATTCTGTTCCCAATTGTTAAGCATATTAAACAATATTGTATCAAGCTCTATTTCATCACTCAAAAGGTCAATCAATTCGCCATAGTATCCTTTTATTTTCTTGGTTTTTTTATCGATTGTCAAATCAAGAAAACCAATACTTGTTAGATGGCTATAATTCTGACAGATAATGGTATGATTAATTGAATCCTCATAAGGTTCTTCAAGTGCAGTTGCACTATGGGAACCAAATATCACATCAATTCCAGAGATATTTTCAACAAGTCTTTTGTCATGACGCAATCCTATGCCGGTCATTCCAAATATCAAATCAACCCCTTTTGATTTTAGTGTATCAACATACCTGCGTGCTGTTTCAATCTCTGGTAAAACTGTGTGATTTTTAAATCGCTCAGGTGTGGTCATACCTTTCATATATTCTGTCAGCAGCCCAAAAACGCCAATCTTTAAATCACCCAATGTGATAATTGTATACGGTTTGAGGTATTCAACATTTTCTTTAGTATCTTCGTAAACAATATTACTGCAGATAAACTGTGCTTTAACACTTTTTACAATGTCCTTGAATACATCAACCCCCATATCGTAATCATGATTACCCGGGGAAAGCAAATCATAACCGCAATAGTTAAAATAATCCACCACTGCTTTGCCTTTGGAAAATTCACCTATGGGTGAGCCAACAAACATATCACCGGTATCAAGCAGAAGAAATCCATAGCCGAGACTATCTGCCTCTTTTTTCTTCTCTCTTATCAAGGTCGCCGCACCTGCTGCATTACCAATTGGTGGTGGAAAGTATGGATTTATCCACCAGGCAGTATTTGGTAAAAGTCCCCCCTCTATGTCATTTGTGTAAAGAATGTAAATGTGCTCAGGAACACCGGCGAATAGAACATAAGTAAGTAAACAGAATAACATTATAACTTAAATCCAAACGAAAGTATATAATGGATATTCGTCTCATCAAATATATATTTTTCTTCTATCCCCAATCCGCCAAAATCAGTATTTGCATAATCCCGCTTTCCCAAAGCGAAGCCTACATCAAAATAATAATTTTTAAATTGACCACCAAGGCCCAGGGTTAAATTTGTTGTCCAGATGGCGGGTTGATTATAATCCGGATAAAGACAGAATCCATATCTCACTGCATAATTATAAAGGAATGTATGTTCAACTCCAAATTTATAGCTGTATATTGCTTCATTCCACAATTTATAATTGACTTCTACAGTAAACTTTGTCGGAATGCGGTATGGAGGTTGATAATAAAAACCAACATTATGGCAGACCGGATATTCAAATGTATCACTTTTGGCAAAAACCTTAAATTTATTTTCAAAAAAATAGGCGATTCTGATAAAAGGTGACGGCACATAAATAATTCCACATTTGAATGTATTACCTGATAGATTTTTTGAATCACGCCAAATTGAATCTTCGGCAATAGGATAGATTGTTTTTAGTTCGTTATTTATTGAACCATAGATAAAATCGCCTTCTAAACCGATGCTTATGCCTTTATAAATTGTACCAACCATCGGAGCCAGGGCATTAGCCGCACCGTTGTATTTATTGTCAACAATTTTAATTATCTGATAAAAATCATCACGATAGGTATGGTTAAAATAGTATTCAAAATCAACCACTCGATAATGCTTGACGCCCAATCTAAAAAATTCTATCGGTACTATTATGCATGCTGGTCCAAAATCTAAAAATGAAGTTTGGCACACTGACACCGTGGATATACCAATGTTATTTCCGTATGAATCATAAACCCTCAATCCCCTTTTTTCCGTTCCTTCGTATAAAAATCCGCTGAACTTGACTTGTATATTATCAATCAAACCAATCGTTGCGGGGTTGAAATTGTTTTCAAGCACGGTTGTATTTCCACCAAGTCCCAACGAACGGGCATCGTAATAAAAAATGATATCACCCTGGCTTAATACACCGGGCAGGGTAAAATTCAAAATAATCAGCAAAAGCATTTAATACATATTATGGAACCAGAACTGCTGCTGCAATTACCGTGGTCCAGAGGCCATATTTATCACCGATTGCCGTCTGGGTTATGTTCATTGTTTTAACAATTTTTGTGGAAATCTTCCAGAGTTCTTTTCTTTCGTCATAACTGGTATCAGGGTCAAAGGGAACGCCCAAAGTCGTAGCAAGCATCTGTGCGGCAAGATCTTCTGCCTTATCCCCTGCCTTGTTTTCAGTCTCTCCATATGAATGATATTCAGAAAGATAACCATACTGATTTCTATCTGCCGGGACTGCCACACCTATACTTGCGGCAATTAACCGGTGTGGTTCATTGGTACTACACTCAGAGACAACAACATATACGATTTCACCAGGGGATAAATATTGCAAACCCTTTGACTTCGAAACAAGTTTTGCACCCGGGGGCAAAATACTTGAAACCCGCACGATATTAAACGGTGCAATACCCGCATCCCTCAATGCGGACTCAAAACTTGCTAATTTTTCTTTATGCTTCCCTACACCCTTTGTTAAAAAAACCCTTTTTGGTATTATCATTTTTTTCCTTTTTCATCTGGAGCAGACCAGATTTGAACTGGCGACCTTCTCGCTGCGAACGAGACGCTCTCCCAACTGAGCTACTGCCCCATAAAAAATTTTAAAGATTATAACAAAAATTTATTAAATGTCAACAATTGGAATAATCCCATAAGTGAGAAGTAAGAAGTAAGAAGTGAAGAGTAAAAATTGAAATTACCAAAAAGGAAGGATTCGGTCATATATTGTTTTTGGGAGCGGTTTCCTAACCGCGATTTTCTTGTGCGAGCGAAGATGATAATTTGTCAAAATCAGTCCTCAATCACAAGAAAATAAAAACCCCCTCTGTTTCTTCAAGAAAAAGAGGGGGCTAATCATTCTGCTCCGTGTCTATTCTAACAATACTGCCTTCTGGGTTACAATCCGAATTCCATCACTGATTCTCAAAACATAGATACCTGCGGGCAATTTCCTTCCATCATTATCAGTTGCATTCCAGACAAATGAAGAAGTATTTGGAGCAAACGAATTATTAGCGATAAGTTTTCCAGTCAGGTCGTATACACGCAGTGTCAGGTTTTTGCCCACGAGTTCTGTGCTCAATCCAATCGTGACTTTGTCTTTGAAAGGATTGGGATACAAACGCAATTTACCAAATCTGTTAACATTTGATTCACTAACCCCAATCGGTGCAGTTCGTCTTGACGCATATATCTCAATACCATCAGTTCCTTGATTTCTTGTGTCTTCCCAGACTGAATGGAAATAAGCAGGTGTCCACAAAAGAGCAGTTGCATGATAGGCATTATGTGCCGAAACATTGTCAGTGACTATCTCAGGTGTGGGCTGCCAGGTTCCATCCTGTCCGTTCCAAACAGAATAATTATGTCTCACTGTATTGGCATCATAAATATAATTACAGCCGATGGTTGTTGAGAAACCATTAAGCCTTGGATAGGTTTCATTTATTGCGTCATTTGTAACCTGAAAAAAGCGTAAAAACTCATTTTTTAAAAAACAGTAACTCAATAAATTCCTTGTAATTACTGCGAAAAATAGATATAATATAATGATGAAATATATATTTCAGAACCCTACTTAAAAAGTAGCCTTGTGAAGTATGCCTAAAGGATTAAGAATTTTACACCTTTCTGTGGGAGACCGCAATCTTACGCACTTTGGCGGGATCTTCCTTATTCACCAATTTTGCAAGAAACTGAAACTCAAATGGCATTTGCAAAATTATGTAAAGTTCCCATATTATCACAGGTATTACCACCCAGTAGAATTAATCCTGGCTATCATCTATGCGCTAATTGCTGGAATTCATCGTTTAAGCAAAACAAAAATTCTTCAAGGCAATGGTGCTTTTCAACAAATCATAGGTTTAAAGAAATTTCCCTATGCCAGCAGTTTAAGGCGTTTTTTAAAAAGAGTCAATCTCAAGACAATCCAAAGTATCAACAAAGTCCACGACCATTTAAGGCTAAAGATGTTCTATCTTCCCAAACCCCGCACCAGTTTCCTTTTCGATTTCGATTCTTCGGTCCTCACGCTCTATGGTAAGTTCATTGAAGAAGCCAAAGTAGGCTACAATCCTCACAAAAGAGGTGCTCGGTCTTACCACCCTTTACTTTGTTTCGAATCCCGTACAAGAGATTTCTGGCATGGTATCTTAAGGCCAGGAGATGTATATACCTCCACAGGTTCAGTTGAATTCTTAAAAGCATGTTTAAACAAACTCCCTCCTTATGTATATCGTATTCGACTTCGGGCAGATTCTGGTTTCTTCGATCACAAATTCATCGAATCTCTCGAAGAGGCAAATATCGGCTATTGCATTGTAGTCAAGATGACCCCTCCTATCAAGGAGAAAGTAGGTAACCTTCGTTATCACAGATTCAGGAGGGACTGGGCGGTAGCCGAATTTTCCTATCAGCCATACCGGTGGAAGAAACCGCATCGTTTTGTAGTGATTCGCCGACCCCTACCAGAGAAAGATTCAGAACAACTTACCCTCTTTACCTTAAAACACTATGCTTATCAAGTATTTGTGACCAATCTTCCTTTAAGAGCAGAAAAGCTCTGGTATTTCTACAAGTCCCGAACCACAATAGAGATTATCATCAGAGAACTCAAAGAAAGTTTCGCTCTTGGCCGAATCCCAACTAACAACTTCCAGGCCAATCAAGCTTATTTTTCTTTGCTTCTTCTTGCTTACAATATCGTCAACTGGTTCAAGAGATTTTGTCTACCACCCAGATTTCAGAACGCTACCTTAGAAACTATTCGAACAGAGTTCTTGGTGTTGCCAGCCAGATTAGTCAAAACAGATAACCGGAATATCCTGAAATTGCCGGCAGAATATATCTCCAAGCAGACATTGGAACATATTATTCAAAAAATTGAAAATATAAAATCTTTATGATTTTTTAGCAATTTGCTGAAAATTTTAGCAATGGAGTGCTCAAAAACCCAGTGTTTATGCGGTTTTCATATTTAAAGTATCATTTTTTACGCTTTTTTCAGGTGTAATATCAATTAGTGTTCCATTCCAGGTTGCGCCATAGTCAGTAGAGTAGTTAAATATGATATCATTATTACCGCTACCCACATCCGATTGGATTGCAACATAGGCGTATCCCTGAGTACAATAGACAGATGGATATCGGTCATCAAGTGTATTTGCAGTAGCCCAGCCATAGAAATTGCCTGAACCATTTAATGTATCAAGGTAGAATACAACATCCCAATCATTTCCTGTGGCATCAAAATATTCAATGCCGTGGATGAGAATCGTGTCTGTTCCAGAGACATCAAGACCGATTGAAGTCATTCCTGGATTTCCACCGGGTGGTTGGAAGGTAAAAACCCACCAGTTTGTGCTGTCGTATGAGAAAACACAGAATACACTATCATTATTCCCGGTTCGGTCAACAGTATACTGGACAAAGGCCAATTCATTGCCATTCCCCCATGACACGCATTCACCATAGAAGCGGTAAGGAATATTGAAAAACAAAAATCCTCTTAGACTATCAGGATTATTATAGCAGGTTGCTGACGACCGTAGCCAGCACGGTGTATTGATGTAAGAGCTACCATTAAGTGTACCCCAAAGCCATATCTTTCCGTCATTTGTGACTGTAATTTCAGGATTGAATTCAGAATAAGTGGTATTGTTGAAATAAAACACACGATTATCCCAGGTTAAACCAGCATCTGTAGAACTTGCCAGACCAAAGCCGCCGCCGCGTGCTGGACTTGCATTCCAGATACCTGTATATGCAACATAGATTCTGCCATCAGGTCCAACAGCCATTGACAACATTGAATCGCTTCGGTTATACACATCCGGTACCTGAATACCCGTGTTCCAAGGTGGGTCAAGATATGTCAACCATGGTGGAGTTGTAGAAATACCAGTATTGATGCACTCAAGTTTTTCATTCAATTCAATCGGCTGTATCTGTTCTATGTCTATCTACACATTGGCTGCTGGAATAACATCCAGGTGCCCGGCAAACACAAGTACAGCATTAAGCAAAATACATAGACCAAAACCCTTCATAAAACCTCCTTTCTGCTATTTTGGTTTGCAGATTTCAATATCACTAACCCCTCGGTTACCTTGGACAGACCAACCACCAATTTTTATGGTGTAGTCTGCCATTAGATTTTCAAAAACTGAACAAATATGATATACTTGTTCTACCACCTCCTTTCAAACAGTAATATGACTTACCAGCAGAGTATAATCATAAAAACTAATTTGTCAAGCCTTATCAAATTCCAGACATTTAACCATCCAACTATCTCAACATTCAACCACTCTACCAATTCGGTTTTCTCTTTTCTAAAAATGCCTTCATTCCCTCTTTTGCTTCTTCAGTAGAGAATAAAATACTGAATGCCTCGGTCTCGTAAGAATTAGCGGTCTGCAAATTGGCATCAATCCCGCGATTCAAAACAGTCTTGGCAATCTTTACTGCATTTGGTCCTGCATTTTCAATCATTTTCTTTGCCATATTCCTTGCCTCTTCAAGTAAATTCTCCGCAGGAACAACTTTATTCACAAGACCGATATTATATGCTTCCTGAGCATCTATCAAATCGCCGGTAAATATCAATTCCTTTGCCTTGCCAATGCCAACAAGCCTCGCAAGACGCTGAGTTCCAGCGTGTCCGGGAATCAAACCAAGTTTAACTTCTGGCTGTCCAAATTTTGCCTTTTCAGAAGCAATTCTAATATCACATGCCATTGCAATCTCACATCCAGAACCGAGTGCATAACCATTTACTGCTGCAATCACGGGTTTTTCCATATTTTCAATAAAAGATAAAACTCTCTGCCCTATCTGGCTGTATTCTCGTGCTGCAAGCGAATCCATCTGAGCAAGTCTTGATATATCTGAGCCTGAAACAAAAGATTTTCCTTCGCCCGTGATTATTATAACCCGAACATCTTTGTTATCATTGAATTCTTTCATTGCGGATTCTATCTCAAGTATCGTTTCAGTATTTACAGCATTCAAAACCTCAGGTCTATTCACTTTTAAAGTTGCAATCTTATCTGCAACTTCCACAATGATATTTTTATAAGCCATTCAACCTCCTTTGGCATATCACCATATATATAAAAACTATATCCTAAAAAAACCACAAAGTCAAGCAGAATAGTACTCATAAGCCCTCAAAGTTCATAAATGTTTTTCAAATGTAGGGCAAACCTTCAGGTTTGCTCATTTTTTGTCTCTCTCCACATCGCTGGGAATATGTTTAGGACAACACTTTAGCATTGCATAATTAGTTGCATTAATCTGTTAATGTCGTTAAATTCGGAGCGTATAAACCTAATGTGCCGTTTCTATATCAATCTTCTTTGCCTTCAATGCGAGCCAGTATCCCGGGAACAAATCAAAAGATAGATAAAAACTCTTCCAGTTTATCGGAAAGTCATTAAAACCTGGGTCGTCAACATCAAAAAATAATCTGCTATCTGTTCTCAAAGCATTGAAACCAAAGCGGAAACTCAAAAAATAGTACGTGATACCTATCCCAAAATCAATGAGCATACCGTTTTGAAATCCCCAGGCACTGAAGCCAGCTTATAAATAGGAGACCCAGGGTGTTATCTCAAGCGATTTTCGGTGCGCCGCGAATGGCACAAAATAGAGATATGCTGGTGCAATGAAGCCGGCAAGTGATACACTATCCGAAGAAAAATCACCGTTGTGTATTACCCTGAATCCCTTTGTTCCAAGACCAAAAAACTTATGAATAATTGCAATATCACCTATACGGTAATCAATGTGTCCGGGCGCAACTCCGCTCGCACCCGTGGGATTAAAAAACAACCGCCAGGTCGTATAATATTTCTGGGCGTATCCGATACAAAAAATTAAAAATAATGAAATAATAATTATCATCTTTTTCACACTCAATTATAGTGCAATATTAAAAAATGTCAAGCACGCATTCGCTGAAACCTTCACGCCTTTTTATAGAATACTTCCTTTAGGCTTAATAAACCAAGAGACATTTTGCAAGACCTGTAGTGGCAGACCTTGGCCTGCAAATATTTAAAAGTGAGTAAACTCAGCCACTGCATCATTTAACAAATCGCGAATCTTTAAATAATTGACACTAATCAAAAAAAAGTTATAATGGAAAGGATATGGAGCAGAAAAATGAATATAAAAATTTTATTATTGGGCTGGTTCTATATTTTATCTTCTCACGCATACTTTTTTATTTGCTGGGTCTCCGATTTGACGCTTCTCCCCTATCCTGGTTTTATCAGTTCCTTGACCCTGTTGATTTAAAAGCCGATTTGTTCAGAAGCATTCTTTATCTCCACATCCAGCCTCCTCTTTTCAATTTATTTGTCGGGCTGATTCTAAAATTAAAGGTTAATCAGGTCATCATATTTCACGCAATATATTTAGGGCTGGGAGTGATAACGACCATTTTATTATTCAGACTACAAATAATCCTTGGAATATCACGGTTTCTTTCTTTAATAATTTGTATGGTCTTTACTTCAAGTCCGCCAGTAATCCTCTATGAGAATTGGTTATTCTATGAATATCCGGTTGCATTATTACTTTTGCTTTCCGGGTATCTACTGTATAATTATACGCAAAATAGAAAAACACTAAATTTATTACTCTTTTTCTTCTGTCTCAGTCTTATCGTTCTCACAAGGACTATCTTTCATATAGTCTGGTTTATCGCTGCTACAATATGGCTGATGGCTATTTCTCACAAGGATTTTAAAAAAATTCTAATTTCCTGTATCTTACCTTTTCTTTTAATCTTTATCTTCTATCTTAAAAATTATTTAATATTCGGGCAATTTAGTTTAAATTCCTGGTCAGGAATGAACTTAAT
>CBFGJP010000055.1:0-17380 GCA_965649105.1 Caldifarciminota bacterium | reverse complement strand
GTGTTGCAGCCAATTATAGAACAATTGGTATCTCATTAGAATTCGGAGGACTTGTTGATAGCCTTCCACCATCCACTAAACTTGCACTAATTGATTCAATAATGTTGTATTTCGGAATTGAGCCATCAAACAAGGTTGAAGAAGAAATTGCTTATGAAGTGTATACATCAAAAACAATGCTGGATGTTTATCCTATTCCTTTCCAGGACCAATGCGTGATTAGATACCAGATCCCAAATTCCAAACTTCAAACAGAAAATGTAATTAATAGCCAACAACCTTTAGCCAGTATAAAAATATTTGATGTTACAGGCCGCCTGGTTAAATTATTTAACCATTTATCCGCCAATCAGCGTGGTGGAATTCAGCCATTTAACCAAATCATTTGGTCTGGCGATGATGATAAGGGTCGCAGGTTGCCTTCGGGTATATATTTTATGCAATTAGAGTTTAATGATTTTTATGAGATTAAAAAAGTCATTAAGTTGAAGTAAAATGGGTATTGTGATTAAAGAGGTTTATAAAAATGCCAAACCATATGTCCGCTGGTGGTGGTTTTCCGGAAAGATTGACCCTGAAGTAGTAAAATATCAACTTGACTGGTGTAAAAAGAATAATTTTGGTGGTGTTGAACTTGCCTTTGTGTATCCACTTCCCAATTCCGAGCCTGGTCCTGAATGGCTCTCAGAAGAATGGAGTAGCATCGTCGCCTTTGCCAAAGACTATGCGACAAAGATTGGTCTGGGTTGTGATTTTACCTTTGGCACTGCCTGGCCCTTTGGTGGTTCATTTATTGAAGAAGAGGATGCAGCGAAGAATTTTTATGGTTTATCTCCCCAACGCCTTGAAAAATCCTGGGAGATTGCCCATTCAAAACAGGGATTTATTTTGAATCATCTCGACCATAATGCCCTTGAAAGGTATGCCGAAAAAATGGGCAGGGCACTTGAACCGGCATTAAAGATAAGTCCTTCAGCACTATTTTGTGATTCCTGGGAAGTGGATACCGAATTGTTATGGACCAATGGATTTGAAAAAATTTTTATGGACGAATTCGGTTATGATATCAGATTGTATATCCGGGATCTGGATAAAAGGCAATCCGTGCGTTATGATTACCGCAAACTAATTGCTCGATTGATTATCAATGAATTTTACCTGCCTTTTACTGAGATATGCCACAAACTCGGTGGGATCTCACGTGTCCAGTGTCATGGTGCACCGACCGATTTGCTTGCAGCTTACTCAGTCGTGGATGTGCCCGAGAGCGAAGTATTATTATTTGACCCGCACTTTTCCCAGATTCCTGCGTCTGTCGGTGCACTGAGTGGAAAAGAGCTAATCTCGGCTGAAACATTTACCTGTATATATGGTTGGTTACCTTATCCCGGACCCGGTCCATATCAGGAAAAAGAACAGATTGCGGATTTAAAACTCCTTGCTGATGCAATTTTTGCCAATGGTGTAAATTTTATTGTCTGGCACGGAATGCCCTATAATCCACCCGGGGGCAAGAATCGTTTCTATGCTACAGTACATACCGGACCAGATTGTAATTTTGCCAAAGAACTACCTGATTTCAATCAATATCTTGAGAAGGTGAGTGAATTGATGCGTTCAGGTAAACCTTATGGTCAAGTTGGAGTCTATCTACCCCTTGAAGATACCTGGATACAGAATGAACTTCCCGAAGAATTACAGCGGCCGAGTGCGCATTATCACTGGGAATTGCAGTATGTAAAATTTCTGGAAGATTTAAGGGGGTTCAGGCCGATATGGGTGACCAATCACTTTTTCGATGAGGCTAATTATGATAATGGCAGACTCAACATTGGTTCAGCTCATTTTGATTTCTTGTATGTTGATGTTGACTGGCTTGATATTAAGGCGTTGCAAAATTTAATAAGACTCGCCAAAATGGGTTGTCCAATCTGTATAATAAAAAAACCAAGCCAGCCTGGTTTTAATAAAGATAAAAAATATGAGGATCTTATCAGAGAACTCTTTTCTCAAAAGAGCGTGAGTGGAATATTACAGAAAACAGTAAAAAGACCACCATTGATTGAAGGACATTTCATCCCTGAATTCTGGTGCCGCCAGATAGACGATGAGATGATAATCTTCTTCGGCCATCCAATGACAAGATCAATAACCTATCCGATGCGATATGGGCAGTCATTTTGCGAGACCATTATGAATATAAAGATTAAAATAAATTATGCCGAAAATCATAATGAAATAAATTTGCAATTTAAACCTTATCAGGCATTGATTTTGAGAATAAGTAAACAGGGTAATGTAAAATTTGAAGATATAAACCCTGTAATACCACCACCATCATTCCTTGCACCTGATTCTCAATCTGTTTAATTGACATTTTTTATTTTTTTTATATACTAATTTATGCCTAAAATATTTTCTGTTTCCGGATTGAGAGGGATTGCGTTTAAAGATTTAAGCTATGCAAGCGCCGGATTTTATGCCCAAGTTTATGCTTTTTTTCTAAATGCAAAGAATCTCGTTGTAGGATGTGATACAAGAAAATCGCATTCCCAGATAGGTGGGGGTGTCATAGATGGATTTAATATGATGGGTTGCGATGTTATAAACCTCGGAATTGTGCCCACCCCTACCGTGGTCTTTATGGTACGGAAATTAAAGGCCGATGGTGGAGCGGTCGCTACTGCAAGCCATAATCCACCAGAATGGAATGGAATAAAATTTATTTCGCCCCGAGGCGAATTTATAAATGAGCAGGAATTCAGGCGATTTTCAGTATTTGTTGATTTCTTTGACCTTCACCCAAATAAGATAATTGAGTTTATGGGTTATTTTGGTGAATGCACAGAATATAAAAATCCTTATGAAGATCATATAAAAGAGATCGTCACCCATTTTAAATTAAAAAATCTTGGTTTTAGAGTTGGCGTAGATCCAGTTTGCGGTGCCGGTTCCATTGCCCTGCCAGCACTCCTTGAGATGGCAGGTTGCAAGGTATACAAAATCCATGCCAATTTCAAACCGCACTTTCCAAGACCACCCGAGCCAACACCGGAAAATATCACTAAATTATGCGCACTCGTAAAAAGATATAATCTTGATTTAGGTTTTGCCCTTGACCCGGATGGAGATAGATTGTCAATTGTTGATGAAAAAGGAAATGCACTAGGCGAAGAAAAAACCCTCGCCCTTGCGGCAGATTTTATATTAAGCAAAGAAAAAGGACCGGTGGCGACAAACTTATCTACTTCAAGTCTAATTGAATATGTCGCCCGGAAACACAAATGCCCGATATATCGGGCGAAGGTCGGTGAGGCAAATGTAGTATCAAAGATGAATGAAGTAAAGGCAGTGATTGGTGGTGAAGGAAATGGCGGTGTGATATATCCAAGGATAAATCGTACCCGGGATGCATTGACCGGCGCCGGTATAATTCTGGCAATGCTCAAATGTAACAACAAAAAAATTTCAGAGATAGTAAAATCTTATCCGGATTATTTTATGTTCAAAGACAAGGTTGATATCTCAACTAATGATTTTGAGAAAAAAAGAGAGTTGCTTTTGAAGCGATTCAAAGGCAAGGTTGACCTTACTGATGGTATTAGAATAACAGAAAATGACCAATGGGTCCACATCCGTCCTTCAAACACAGAGCCAATTGTCCGTATCATTGCTGAGGCAAATGATAAAAGAAAAGCAAAAAAATTGATAAACCAGGCAAAGGAGATTTTGCAAATTTGATTTTTCAAAAACTCAGGGGGTTAAATGGCAATTGTCGATTTAAGGGAACAGGCAAAACGCCGTAGCGCTGAAGAACTCATTCAACACTTAAAAAATTTTAATCTAAATCTAAAGTTTTCCGCGGGTATCTGGTATTTCTCTCCACCGGACTCAAGATTCCATGATAAATATAAAAAAGATTTAGATATAAAAAAACGGTTGGATATCGCAGCGGAACTTCAGGATTATGGGCTTAGCGGGCTTGAGGCACATTATCCCAATGAGATAAACAAAAAAAATCTGGAAATCTGGAAGAAGTTTTTGAAGTCAACCGGTATGAAACTCGTTACCATCGTGCCCCTCTTATTTCGGGATAAGGATTTTGAATTCGGCTCTCTTTCAAATCCCATAGAAAAATACCGGCAAAAGGCGCTGGAACTGACTATTGAAACTTTGAAATTAAATAAAGAACTCAATACCGATTTTGCGGTTATCTGGCCCGGTATTGATGGTTATGAAAATCCATTCGGGGTCGACTTCTTCCAATTCTGGGATCGATTTGCCCAAGGACTTGCCCAGGCAATGGATACAGTCCCGGGTGTGCGGATTGCCTTTGAACCCAAACCTTATGAGCCCAGGGGTAGAATCCTCTTTGGCACGACTGCTGAAGGGATGCTCTTATGCCATAAAGTAGAATCACTTTTAAAGAACAAAAAAAACCTTGCCCTATTGAAACAGGGGCATAAGTTATGCTGTATGAATCCGGAGATTGGGCATGCACTTATGGCTTATGAAGACCTCGCCTATGCCTATTCTTTACCCTTAAGCGAAGCAAGGCTTGCCCATATGCATCTCAATAGTCAACCCTTAGGAAATTTTGACCAGGATTTGAATATCGGGATTGTCTCACCCGAGCAATTTGAGGCACTCTTATATGTCTTAAAGATGCATTCTTATAATGGCTGGTTCGGAATTGATATAAATCCGGAAAGAATGGATGTCCAGACTGCAATAAAGATTTCAATTGATGCGATAAGGGCGGCCAATGACCGGATAAATGAACTGGACCATGAATCAATAGTTTATGCAATCAATCACCCGGATAAGGCACGGGGCTGGATTGAGGCATACCTGATAAGGATGCGAGCATCCAGACCGGAAATTTTGCCTGAACTGCCTCGACTCAAAATTAAATGAAAGAATTGCTACTGGGGATTGATATTGGGACCACTGGAACCAAGGTGATTTTGATCGCTTCGAATGGTGAGATCATTTCTACGGCTACAAATGAATATCCTGTATACATACCAAAACCAAACTGGTCTGAGCAAAATCCAAAAGATTGGTGGCAGGCAACGATCAAGGGAATAAAACAGGTATTAAAAAGATCCCACACCAATCCGGGCCGTGTCGCGGGAATTGGTTTAACCGGACAGATGCACGGTCTGGTCATTCTTGATAACAAAAAAAATGTTTTGAGAAATTGTATCCTCTGGAATGACCAGCGCACAGTAAAAGAGTGTGCAAAGATAAATAGAATTATTGGCGAAGAAAGGATGATAGAGATTACCGGAAAGCCCTGTCTGCCGAGTTTCACTGCCGGTAAAATCTTTTGGGTAAAGAATAATGAGCCCGGAATTTATAAAAAGATTGCCCATATCCTTTTGCCCAAAGATTATGTACGATTCAAACTCACTGGAAACCTGGGTATGGATGTGGCGGATGCATCAGGAACCTGTCTATTTGATGTCGCAAAGCGAAGATGGTCAGATGAAATAATAAATGGGCTGAAGATAAAAAAAGACTTGTTACCACCAGTCTATGAATCACCTGCGGTATGTGGTTATGTGGGCAAAACTGCTGCGAAATTGACCGGCTTAAAAGAAGGAACCCCGGTCATAGCCGGTTCCGGTGACCAGGCAGCCCAGGCAATTGGCACTGGGATCTATGAACCAGGGACAATATCCGTAACCATCGGCACATCCGGTGTTGTATTTGCTGCAATTGACAAATATCGTTTTGACCGAACCGGCCGATTGCACACCTATTGCCATGCTGAATTAGATATGTGGCATTTGATGGGCGTGATGCTCTCTGCCGGTGGAAGCCTGAGATGGTTCAGGGATTTGTTATACAGGAATGAAAAGATTTATGCCGAAAAGAAGAATATTAATATCTATGATTTGATCACAAGAGAGGCAGGAAAAATGCCGCCTGGTGCTGAAGGGTTACTCTTTCTCCCTTATCTTTCTGGTGAAAGGACACCTTATCCTGACCCATATGCCAGGGGTGTCTTTTTTGGATTATCATTGAAACATAGTCGATTACATCTGGCGCGAGCAGTGATTGAAGGTATAACATTTGGCTTGAAGGACTGCCTTGAATTATTAAGAGACATGGGTATAAGATTCAATAAGATTCGGGTCTCAGGTGGTGGTGCAAAGTCGCAATTATGGCGCAGGATAATGGCCGACATCTTTAATCTTGATATTATAACTGTAAATGCAACCGAGGGTGCAGCATTCGGCGCCGCACTCCTTGCCGGTGTCGGAACCAAAATTTATAAAAATACCAAAGAGGCCTGCAAAACAACCATCTATGAGACCGGTATCACAAAATCGGGCAAAGATACTGAAATCTATCAAAGATACTACAGATTATACAGGGCGCTCTATCCTGCAGTAAAAGCACATTTTAAAGATTTAGCCAATATTATGGAGTAAATAATGTTTAACCTTTTTATAAAAGACAAAAAACTATATCTTGATAACCGGGCGATTCCCCTGCTCAGCGGTGAGGTCCATTACTGGCGGCTCGCACCTGAGTCCTGGAAAAATGTCCTTGAGAAGGTCAAAGAACTTGGACTGCAAATCGTATCAACCTATGTCTGCTGGCAATTCCATGAAATTGAAGTTAACAAATATGATTTTACTGGTGTAACCGATGCGCGCAGGAATTTGAAGGGATTCATAGAGCTCCTCAGGGAAATGGGCTTTTATGTAATCATCCGCCCTGGTCCATACATCTATTCCGAATGGATAAATTTTGGTGTACCCGAACGCCTTGTCCCTTATCACCGTCTCCATCCTGAATTTAAAAAAGAAGCAGTCCACTGGATAAGTGAAATAACCGAATTTTTAAAACCCTACTTTGCCACGAATGGGGGAAGAATAATTCTTTTACAACCTGATAATGAAATCCATCCCTTTATAAATTTCTATGGTGAACAACTTGGGCTCGGTAAAACCCCGGGTATATTTCAGGAATTCTTAGAGAAACGATACCGTGATATTAACAATCTGAACAAATTATGGAAGAGCGATTATGCAAAATTCTCTGAGGTCCGCGCATTTGATGATTTAACAAAAGTTGATTGTAGAAGGATTGATATTGTGAGATTTTTATTGTGGTATACAAAGGAGGTTGCGCGGTGGAATAAAGAGATCTACCAGAAATGTGGTGTTGATATCCCGCTCTATTTTAATGTTGATACAATAGGTGTCCAGCCCTGGCCCCTGCTGGAAAGAATCGGTGATATATCAGCGCCCGATTATTATCCGACGAATGAATTTACAAATCAACCAGATGAACACCGCCATTTTCTCTTTTCTATGCGTTATGTCTCTTCCTATTCAAGATTGCCATTTATTGCGGAATTGGAATCAGGAATATGGCATGGCTGGCATTATCAAACCGGTGCATTGAGTGCCAATCATTATCGTTTATTATGCATTTCTGCATTACTCGCTGGTGCAGCAGGCTGGAACTGGTATATGCTGGTGAACCGTGATAACTGGTATATGAGCCCGATAAATGAATGGGGCATTGAGCGATCAGAATTGTTTTCTGTATTCAAAAGAATTGTTGAAATTTATAATAAGATTGAACCACCGGATTTAAAGAAACTTTGTGATATTGGAATCGCCGTGGATTTTCTCCAGCAGGCAGTCTGTAATAAACAAGATGAGATAACATCGGGCATTTATGCTGGGAGGGATTTGTTAAAATCTTTTTATGAAACAGGCATCGATTTTGAATTCTTTGACCTGAATTACAATGATTGTGATAAACCAATCCTTTTTTATGCCGGTGAAGAATGGCTATCAATTGAATATCAAAACAAGATTTTAAAATATATTGAAGATGGTGGACATTTTGTCATAATTGGTAAGCCGATTTTACTTGATGATAATCTCCAAAATGCCGCCATTCTAAATATTCCTGCACCCGAAGGTATCATCGGCTATGAATTAATCCCAAAAAAGACTCTGCTCAAATTTGGAAACATAGAACTCAATACCCAATCACCTTATATTTATTATTTCAAGGAAGTCCCTGGTGCACCAATCAAGGCAAGTTCTATCAATACTACATTCTGGTTCACAAATTTACCTTCAGGAAGCGATTATATCGTCGGTTATACCCAGAATATTGGAAAAGGAAAATTGACATTTATTGGCTTGAAACCAGACCCTGAATTGATTATCAATCTTTTGTCGGAATTAGAGATAAAGAACTATTGCCATCCTGAAGTGAAGAATATCCATTCCGCATTATTTAAACGCGATGATAACTATTATCTTATTGCGGTAAATAACAACAATAATCCATGCGGGGTAAAATTCACCATTAACGCAGGACTGGAACGAATTTATAAAATAACGGATTTGATAACAAATAAGACTGAGCACATTGATTTCCGAAATCAAGATTATATATACTGGCATATCAATAAAAAAGATGGAATTGTCCTGAAGATCTCTCCGCAGGAGGAATGAATTGTCTTTGAAAACTCCTGAATTGAAAAAGATCATTGATGAGATCGGTGAAATCGGCACATTTCTCTGGCAAAAAGGCTGGGCAGAGAGAAATGCCGGGAATATTTCAATCGATGTCACTGAAGTATTACAAGATAGTATCAAATCGCTAAAGAAAGGTAAAAAAATTCCATTTCCTGTTCCTGACCCAATTTTAAAAGACCGCCTCTATCTTGTCACGGCTACCGGTGCACGGCTCCGTGATACAAAAAAATTTCCAGAAGAGAATATCCTGCTGGTTATGATTGATAGAAAACTTGATGGGTACTACATCTTGAATGACAACAAACTTGACCGACCTTCCACATCTGAATTTATCAGCCATCTATTGATTTACGCTTTTCTATTGAGAAACACAAGCGAAAAAAAGGCAATCCTCCACACCCATCCCAATCATATCATTGCCCTGACCCACATAAAGAAATATATCCATGAGAAAGATTTCAACCGGCTAATCTGGTCAATCCATCCTGAAGTAAAGGTGGTAATCCCTGAAGGTGTGGGATTCATTCCATATAAGTGTCCAGGCACAGACAAACTCGGGTATGAGACAGTTAAGGGGTTTAAAGGCCATCGGATTGTGGTCTGGGAAAAACATGGCTGTGTCGCAATTGGTAAAGACCTTTTTGAGGCATTTGATTTGATTGACACAGTCAATAAATCTTGTGAGATATTTTTTATCTGTAAGAATGCGGGATTTGAACCTGAAGGGTTATCAGAAAAACAGATAAAGGAATTGGTAAAAAAATACAATCTCAAAGATTATGCCTGATATATATCTCGGTATTGACCTTGGTGCGGGCAGCGGCAGGGTGATGGCAGGGATGTTTGATGAAAAAGGCAGATTAACAATAAAGGAATTACATCGTTTTCCAAATGATACAATTCCTATGCCTGATGGCTTACACTGGGATATTGATAATCTTTACAAAGAGATTTTAAAAGGTCTTTCCATCTGCGCCCGGGAAATCACCAAAAGGCCTGCATCAATCGGGATTGATACCTGGGGTGTGGATTTTGGCCTTTTTGATAAAAATGGAGAATTGCTTGCCCCACCATTCTCATACCGCGACCCTCGGACCCAGGGGATGATTGAGGAATTCACCAGAAAAATCTCAAAGGAAGAAATCTATCAACGCACCGGTATCCAGTTTATGGAGATAAATACCCTATATCAACTCTATGCACTGGTGGTCAACAAAAATCCTCTGTTAAAAAAGGCATCAGCCCTTCTCTTCATACCCGATATATTCAGTTATTTTTTGACCGGAAAGAAATTTGCCGAATTCACATTTGCTACAACCTCTCAGATTTACAATATAAATAAAAACGAATGGGATGAAAAAATAATTGAGGCGATAGGTGTCAGCCCGGGTCTGTTTCCGCAGGTAGTCGGTCCCGGAACATATATCGGAAGGATAAATAGTGAGGTATCATCAATGATTGGATTAAAAGATACAAAAGTGATTGCAGTTGCATCCCATGATACTGCTTCTGCGATCGCCGCAGTGCCAGCATTGGACAAGGATTTTATCTATATTAGTTCTGGAACCTGGTCACTCTTCGGGATAGAGTCAGATAAACCAGTAATAAACGATAAAACCTATTATTATAATTTCACAAATGAAGGTGGTGTAGAAAGAAGGATATGCCTTTTAAAAAATATAATGGGGCTCGGAATACTCCATAATTGCAAAAAGGAATGGGATAAGGATAAGATTTATTCGTATGAAGAACTGATTGGACTTGCAAAGAGTGCGGAAGAATTTCGCTCTCTGATTGATACCAATGATCCGCGATTTTTATACAGTAATAATTTACCCAAGGAGATAATTGAGTTTTGTAAAGAAACTGGTCAAAAGACCCCGGAAAATATTGGACAGTTTGTGCGTTGTATTCTGGAGAGCCTTGCCTTTTCCTATCGGAAAGTTTTGACCGAAGTCAAGGAAATAAGACCGGTGGATTATTCTCGTATTCATATAATCGGTGGTGGCGCCCTGAACTCTTTACTCTGTCAGTTTACTGCAGACGCTACCGGATTAACGGTTTATGCTGGGCCGGTTGAGGCAACTGCCATCGGCAATCTACTGATTCAGGCAAAGGCAAAAAATAACATAAAGTCTCTGGAACAATCGCGGAAGATTGTAGAAAATTCATTCAATATAAAAATTTATCAGCCTGGTGAAAAAAGAGAATGGGATAGATATGAAGCAAAATATCAGGAGATAGTGGCAAAAAGGAGTTGCAAAGGAGAGTAGATATGAAAAGACAGATTGTTGAACAATATAAATATGCCCGTGAGAGGTATCATAAATTTGGCATTGATACAGAACAGGCAATAAAAAGACTTGCGCAGACAAGCCATTCAATCCATTGCTGGCAGGGTGATGATGTCCGAGGCTTTGAATATGAGAATACAAAACTTTCTGGCGGGATACAGGTTACAGGAAATTATCCGGGTCGGGCAAGAACTATTGATGAATTGCGCCAGGACTTAGAGACCGCACTCTCTTTAATTCCAGGCAAACACCGCATCAATCTCCATGCAATCTATGGGGATTTCGGGGATAAAAGGGTTGAGCGAAATGAGATTGGCATTGAGCATTTCCAGTCCTGGGTTGATTGGGCAAAAGACAAAAAAATTGGACTTGATTTCAATGCTACACTATTCTCACATCCATTATCTGAAGATGGCTTCACACTGAGTAATAAGAATAAAAAGATAAGGGATTTCTGGATTGAACATGTTCAGCGCTCCCGGGAGATTGCTGTCTATTTTGGCAGGTTATTAAAAAAACCTGCAGTACATAACCTCTGGATTCCCGACGGGATGAAGGATATCTGTGTTGACCGCATTGGTTATCGTGGTCTATTAAAAGAATCTCTTGATAAAATATATGCAAAGAAATATCCAGAAAAATTTTTAATAGATTCCGTGGAACCAAAATTATTCGGCATCGGTAGTGAATCCTTTGTTGCTGGTTCATTTGAATTCTATCTCAGTTATGCCCTGAAAAATGGTTTGATTCTCTGTCTGGACCTTGGACATTTTCATCCCACAGAATCTATTGCGGATAAAATCTCTTCACTCCTTTTATTTATGAAAGGAATCTTACTACATATCAGCCGTGGTGTGCGATGGGATAGCGACCATATACCACTATTTGATGATACAATCAGAGAACTATTTGGAGAAATCATAAGGTGTGATGCACTTTCAAGAATCTATATCGGGCTTGACTATTTTGATGCAACACTCAATCGTATCGGTGCTTGGGTCCTGGGTGCCCGTTCGGTTCAGAAGGCATTATTATATACCCTGCTTGAGCCGGTAAAGATATTAAAAAATTCTGAAGAAAGAAAGGATTATATCTTCCGGCTCGGTATGTATGAAGGGCTAAAGACATTCCCCTTCAGTGCGGTCTGGGATTACTTCTGTTTTATTTCTGATGTGCCCCCTGACCCGGAATGGCTGGGTGAAATTAAAAAATACGAAAAAAATGTCCTGAGCAGGAGAAAAGATTAATTCTCCAATTTTCCTTGCCCGCTTGCTACTTTTTAAATTAAAATCCCGTCCAGGGAAGCACACGGAAGTTCTATATAGAGCAGACTTAATTTTCCATCCGTAACATATTCGTCATAGCAAAGAGGTTCTATGAAACATAAAGCTCAAACAGGATGCATAACTACATGACCAATATTCTGATGAAAGAAATTGAAAGATTTGAGGGCGTGGTGATTTTTACGACGAATCGCGAAATCGTAATTGATGAGGCATTTGACCGTCGGATTATCTTGAAACTGAAGTTTTACATTCCCGAAAGCGAAGAACGGGCAAAGATATGGCGGAAGTTAATTTCTGAAAAGACACCGCTTGAGCAGGATGTGAATTTTAAAAAGTTAGGAAAACTTTATGAGTTAACAGGCAGTGAGATAAAGAATGCAGTTTTGAATGCAGTTATGGAGTGTGCCTGCCGCGGGCGGGCCAAAGCCCCGCTCGCATTTTTACTTTTTAAACTAAAATCCTCCTCGATTAACTTTTTATAATTGAAAAAACCGACCCCTCTCACCTTGACAAAAAAGATATTTCGGATAGAATTGAAAAGATGGAAAGGATTTATCTCCTTCTGGGCACAAATCTCGGAAAATTAAAAGAAAATTTAATGAATGCAATTGAAGAATTGTCAAAAAGTGGTATAAAAATTTTAAAAAAATCCAAAATCTATAAGACAAAACCCTGGGGTAAAAAAAACCAGCCCGATTTTCTGAATATGGCAGTTGAAGCAGAGACCAATTTAACCCCGGAAAAATTATTACAAACAATCAAAGAGATAGAAAAAAAATTAAAAAGAGAAAAAACGGAAAAATGGGGACCAAGGATCATTGATATTGATATCCTCTTTTATGGAAATCGCATTGTCAACGAACCGGAATTAAAAATTCCCCATCCATATTTTTTTGAGCGTAATTTTGCAATCATACCAATGGCCGATATTGCTCCTGATTTTATACCGCCTGCACAAAATAAAAGTATCAAAGAAGTGAAAGCAGGAGTAAATAGTGAAGGAATTGAGATATATTGCAGTTGAAGGTGTGATCGGAGCCGGTAAGACCACCCTTGCCAAAGGATTAGCAAATAAATTTCATGCTGGACTGATTCTTGAAGCATTTGATGATAATCCCTTCTTAGCGAAATTCTATGCAAACCCAAGTTATTATGCATTCCATACCCAATTATATTTTCTTATGTCCCGATACCGGCAACAGAGAAAGATTAATCAGATGGACCTTTTCCATTCACGATTGATCAGCGATTATCTCTTTGCCAAGGACCGAATCTTCGCTGAAGTCAATTTGACCGAAGATGAATTTTCATTATACGACAAAATTTATTCACTTATTGAGAAGGAAATCCCCAGACCCGATGTGGTGGTCTATCTTCAATCCACTCCTGATTTATTGTATAAAAGGATAAAACAGCGTGACCGCCCGTATGAAAGACATATTGAGTATGACTATCTTGTAAAATTATGCGAGGCATATAACTCTTTTTTTATACATTACAACACAAGCCTTCTTTTGATTGTCAATATCAAGGGCTTTGACTTCTTAACGAGTACCGACCTTGACTTGATATATCGTGAAATTATACAATTAAAGACACCACGAAAAATTATATCAAAAGAATGATTACAACCGAGACAGTTATTTTAATGAAAAAGAAAAAAGAAAAGATTGCCTGTTTGACTGCCTATGATTATCCTACTGCAAAGATCCTCGATGAGGCTGGAGTTGAAATTATCCTTGTTGGAGACTCCGCGGCAAATGTCGTTGCCGGAGAAAAAAATACCCTGCCAATAACAATGTCTGATATGCTATACCACACCAGGGTCGTTGCCCATGCGGTAAAGAATGCATTAGTGATTGCCGACATGCCGTTTTTATCATATCAGTGTAGCAGCGATGAGGCAGTAAAGAATGCCGGAAGTTTTTTAAAAGTGGGAGCGGCCGGTGTCAAGATCGAAGGTGCGGGTCCGGTTTTAAAAACAATTGAAAGACTCGTGCAGATTGGTATTCCGGTAATGGGACATCTTGGGTTAACACCCCAGTCAATACATAAATTCGGTGGTTATAAATTACGGGGAAAGACAAAAAAAGAGGCAGAACAGATAATAAAGGATGCTAAAAAACTTGAATCTGCCGGGTGTTTTGCAATTGTTCTTGAAAAAATTCCAATGCAACTTGCCCGGAAAATTACAAAGGCAGTAAAGATTCCGACGATTGGTATCGGTGCTGGTCCATATTGTGATGGGCAAATCCTTGTATTACATGATATGCTTGGTTTTTATGAAGATTTCAAACCAAAGTTTGTTAAACAATATGCAAAGATTGGATTTGAGATAAAGAAGGCGGTACGAACTTATATTAATGAAGTCAAGGCCGGAATATATCCTGATAAAAAACATTCATTTGAATAGGAGAGATAATGAATAATTTTACAAAAAAACATGCTATTGCTGGATTAAAGGCAAAACTGCCACAACTTGATGTCCTGCCCAATCAGTTTAAAGACTATAAGATAACAATAACCATCCCTGAATATTCTTCAGTCTGCCCCAGGACTGGCCTCCCTGATACCGGAACAATTACAATTGAATACGAGCCGAATAAATATTTTGTAGAATTGAAATCCTTAAAACTGTATATCCTTGCTTATAGAAATTTAGGGATATTTTACGAAAATGCGGTAAATAGAATTTTTCACGATTTTGTTAAAGCAGTAAAACCACGCTGGGCAATTGTGCGTGGAGAATTCAATCCAAGGGGTGGAATAAAAACGGCAGTTGAAGTAAAGACAAAAAATTTGCGTTAAAAATTTTCTTTATTTACCTTCAATAAAAAGAATTCCGGATAACTCGTTTTATATATTGTTTCAAAACCTCCCATATACTCCTGTATAACGGGTAATAAATAACGCATAGTTGTACCGGTCCACTGGAAACGATCAAAAATTATATAATCTGCTTTTTTAATTGATTCCTTTATTTCGTTTTTATTTGTAGTAAATGGATAACAAAATGATTTATGTTTAGAAAGCAGATAGACAAACTCAGGCTTTCGTGCCATTACTACTTCATTTTCGGGGATACTCTTTTTAACATATTCAATCATCTCAAAATAACGACGCCAATCCATAGGATAACCTGCATATTTATCCCCCTTTATATAGGCTAAATTGTATTTAACTGTTGTCTTTATCTGGGAAACTATTGAAATGATATTAAGGATGATTATAACTCCGGATACTATAAATACAAAATATTTAATTCTCAATTTCTCCTGGAGCCAGATAAACCCATAATAGATGTAGATTAATACAACGGGCATCAATGGTAATAAGAATCTATCCGATGACCAGACTTCGGGCCAGGCAAGTAATATCCCGACACTAAAGATAAAATATGTTTCAAGAATGGTACGATTTCTTAATCTGATGATAAACCCGATTATAAAAAACAGAGTAAATATCAATCCACTGATGACAAGCCAACCTCTTGAGTTTAAAATTGGCAGGAAGGTAGAAGGGAGTATGGTAAAGGCGTATAGGATAAAATTATCCCATATGCGCACCATTAAATCATAAAAACTGATTGTACCGAGTTCCATCTGATATGGGTTCTTTGCCAGTAACTGTTTTATATATCCTGCATTGTCAGGAATCCTGGCATTTCTAATTTCCCAGGGAATGAAAAATATAAAAAACAATACTAAAAATATTATCAGATATTTGTATTGTTTTTTTATTATAAAAAACAAAGCAAAGCCAAGAATTAATGATATCCCTGCGGTCCTGATAAAGAATGCATAGATTGCAAAGAAAGAGCCAAGCAAAAAGTTTAGAAAATGTCTTTTGTCGCATAATTTAGTAAAAAAATATAACGCACCAAGAGAAAAAAATAAAAATGGGATTTCAGAAAGGACCCAGTGATTGTATACTACAAATATCGTAACTGAAAGATATAGAAACATAAGCATTATAAAATTGGCTTTGAAAAGTTTATTGACGATGTGGTAAAAAAATATCAGCGAACCCAGTCCAATTAGTAAAATAACTATTTTAAATAGCAAAATATTCTTGCCGAAAATGATAAATGGAATTGATAAGAGTAATGGAAAACCTGGTGGATATTGAGTATGTGGAGGTTCGTCTGGTAAATAAATATTTTTATATCCTTTTCCGGTAGCAATTGATTCAGCAAGATTAATGTAAACTGCATTATCACCGCCGAGGAATAGTTTAGGGTCAAATAGCAGGATTGATAAAATGATATAAATTACCAAGAACATCCAAAGAGAAATGTCTTTTCTTTGTGCCATTTTATTTATAGAATTTTAATCAAAGTTTGCCTAAAGTCAATGAATTTCTGCCGAATTCCAAGACACGGTATCCACCCCGAGAGAATATTCTGGGTTGAAAAAATGCTCGGCAAAAAATTTTTAAATTCGAAAGGCAAATATGACCGCATTAGATTCTAAATGCCCAAGTGCGATTCGCAAGCAAATCGTGGAGTTTTATAATATCACCAGAAGTATTTCGTTAGGCAACTTCACCCCAGATTAAGACAAAGAGCGTTGTAAGAAGAAATGGCAGAAGCGGCGGCAGATTACCGAGTATCGTAAGAGTTTAAAACCACTTACTTCCTGGCAGGTGGATGTGAAGTATTTACATGATGTGCCCAATCTTTACGGGCTAATTTAAGAGCGTGCGATTCCAGCCTATCAGTATACCGCACGGGATGTAGTAACTGGGGTCACATTTTTTGATTATGCGGAGGAGTTTTCACTGATAAATTCAATGCGGTTTATCTTGTTATTATTGTGCCATTTAGAGTTTTTTAGTGTAGATACCAGCGTGGTCATCATCTAGACTAATAATGATGCGGAGTTTGGTGGGATGGTGTATGCGAAGTGGGACAGTGGTTTAATCTTGAGCGTCCGAATATAACTTTCAAGAAGACACCCTGGCTGATGGTTCAAGAGAGTGGTATTGATAATCCCGATTTTTTAAATTTTCCGCCGGTAGTGCTTGATGATTTAGCGATTGATGCCCAATGGATGTTGTTGGAACGGAAGGTTTTTCTGTCTGAGTATGCTAAACTTATGCCTTTTGTATACCGTAGGTATACAAAAGGGGAACCAAGTGGATACCATGTGTCCGACGGTTTCAACTTTCCATTGACATTAAACAAATTTTATGTAAATTATAGGTAATAGGTAAGCTATCCTAAAAATGATTACCACGAAAGCACGATAAGAAGATACGAAAATATGGGGATAGAATT
>CBFGJP010000054.1:0-17645 GCA_965649105.1 Caldifarciminota bacterium | reverse complement strand
ATCAAGTTTTCCGATTATCTAATTATCCAAGGCACCCAGTATTCATTACTAATTATATCTAAAAAGTATCCTAAGTCAAGAGACATTTTAACTGAGTCCTTTCCGCATTCTAAATCTTGACTTTTCATAGATTAAAAATATAATACCTTGTGAGCTGCATTTTATTTTTGTTATTCAATCAGACTCCAGTATTGATTGAAAGTTTTACCAATCCGCAGTTTCCCCCTGTGGGCTGGGATACTTTAAAATCGACTGCGAATATGACGACCTGGTACCGCTATACCTACAGCACTGCAATTCCTGATTCATATCAGGTAAGGCAGAGGGTCTATGATGCTTCAGACACTTTAAGGACCGGCTGGTCAATTTTATTAACTCCAACCATTGACTTAAACGCCTACAGCGGTCCGGAAAGTCTTTTTTTCTGGTACAGATTTTCATTACCAAACAACAATATGGGGCTGGATGATACAATATATATAGAGATTACAGGGAATGATGTTGATTGGTGGAGTTTGATGAAGATAGATGTATCTTCTGATACTAATTTATGGCAGATTGCCCGGTTCAGCCTTGCTGGTTATGATACATTTACCAATGCGCGATTGAGATTCAGATTTGAAGACAAACCAAATGGTTCTTTGGGCACATCAAATTGTAATTTCTGGCTTGATTCTGTAAAAATTATTTCATTTTATGTTGATACCATCCCGCCGGTGATATTAAATACCTATCCGGCAAACGGTGATACGAATATTGGGATTGCTTCAAATATTTTATTTTATTTTAATGAACCATTAGACATATCAACGATAATTCCTTCGGCGTTTGGTGTATCAGGCAGTTCATCAGGGGTTCATTCGGGTGTACTGTTGTATGACAGTATAAATTTTGTTATTCAGTTTAATCCCGATAGCAATTTCTATTTTGATGAGACGGTCAATGTCTGGGTATATGATACGATCAGGGACCGTTTCGGCAATAGACTTGATGGAGATAATAATGGCGTTCCTGGTGGTAGTTACTATTTTTATTTCTTAACTGCCCTTGCACCGGATACAATCCCACCCGCAAGTGTAAGTGATCTTGTAATAACCGACACAGCAACGAACTATGTAAAATTGCGCTGGACTGCACCTGGGGATGATGGGAATTCAGGCCGGGCGAGTTATTATGATATAAGGTTTGCAAACTTTCCTATAACCGAAGGTAATTTTTATTCGGCAAATGAATGTGCAGGAGAACCCCCACCATCAAATGCAGGAGGAATTGATACTTTTATCGTCTTCGGGCTAACACCAGGTACTCATTACTACTTTGCCTTGAAGACTGCGGATGAAGATTCAAACTGGTCATTGATTTCAAATGTTCCTTCTTGCACAACCCAAACGCCTTTGGAGACATTGCTGGTAATAAATGAATTCCTGCCTGATCCCGTAACATTTGATCACAACAATAATGGCAATTATAATGATCTTGATGAAGAATTTATTGAGATTTTCAATAAGGCAATTTATGGTGTTGATCTTTCAGGTTATAAAATAAAAGATTTTGTGGGACCTCATACTTTAAATATCCCGAGTTTTTCAATGCCGGCCAATGGTTATCTACTTCTGTATGCAAGTGGTGAGGCGCTTTTGATAACCGGTGATGGTGATACATTACAGATTACCAACTGGTCAGGAAACTGGGTAGATCTAAATAATAATGGTGATACCATTTTTATCTATGATGACTTCAACCGTCTGGTCGATAAAAAGGGTTATCAGGAAATATCAGTTATTCCTGATTTTTCCATTGCCCGACTGCCCAATGGTTCAAATACCTGGGTGAATAATGCATTCCCGACCCCGGGAAGGAACAATGGGATTGAATATGTCTGGCCCATCTCCGTTGCATTCAAAGACCTGGATTCAAATTTCATTCCTGACCTCCTTGATTCTATGGTCACAATCTGTGGTGTTGTGACCGTTCCCAATGGCTTATTCTCAAACAGAGAGGCGTATATCCAGGATAATACCGGGGGCGTATGTTTATATACAAGCAATTTCCCCATACCATTGAATTATGGGGATAGTGTCATTGTTACGGGCATAATTTCACAGTATCGGGGTAAGAATGAAATTACCAATTTCACATACCAGGTTTTAAAAAAGAACTGTGCAATTCCCATCCCTTTTGAAATAGATGGAAATATTGCCAATACCGAGGCATACGAAGGCTCGCTTGTTAAAATTCGTGTTTCTTATTTTGGTGGTTTTCTTCTCTCGGCAACTTCTTATACTGCCTATGATATGGCAAACATACCTTTTAAGGTATATATCAATGGAGGTACAAACATCGCCGGACACCTGGCGCCGATTGATACCTTTACCCTTATTGGAATAAAGAGCCAGTATACAACGAGTTCTGTTCCGAATAATGGTTATGAAATACTACCCAGGGATACAGCCGACTTCTCTCATTTATTCATTATGCCGGAAATAAAGACGATTGTGCTTTGTCAGACTCCGGGTAGTGATGGAGTATCATCAAAATATGTTGATAGTATGGTATTAGTAGAAGGGATTATTATCGGGCCAAATTATGTCTTCTCTTCAGGCAATCCAAGTTTTTATATCCAGGATAATACCGGAGGCATAAATGTTTATAATGCCCAGGGCGATTCATTATTCAGTCAATATATTGACTCACTCGGTGCAAGGTTCAGGGTTCTGGGTAAAATTACAGAATATAATGGGCTTACTGAAATTGCCAATGGTTATGCCTGGTTTCTTGGTATGGATACGGTTCCCTTACCAAAATTCCTTGAACCAAATCGTTTTTTGACTGAATCAATAGAGGGAAGCCTTATAAAGCTAAGAGGCGTTGTTAAATCCACACCGTATCAGACCGGAGATGGATATAACTTTGAAGTGATGAATGGTGATTTCGGTATTGCAGTCAGATTTACAACGGGTAGCGGTATCAATCCCGCGACAATTATCAAAGGCGAGACAAAAATATTCACCGGAATCGTTGGTCAGTATGACCCGGAATTACCTTATACGACTGGCTATCAACTATTATTGAGATTCCCTGATGATATAAAATCACCTGATTATGATTCAGCAAGTAGTGAACCTATGGTAGAAATAGTTGGACCAAAGACATTCTTACCGACAAGAGGTGAACAATTACACTTGAAATTAAATGCACCACTAGATTATACACTAACCCTGAGAGTATATGATATGTCAGGTAAAATGGTGAGGGAATTATATGACGGTGCTGGCGGTCCCCAGGAGATTTACTGGGATGGAAAGGATGATTTAAGAAGGCAGTTAAAGATTGGTATCTATCTTTTGAACCTCAAGGCAAAATCTTCAACAGGCAGTACCGCAGTCAAAAGGACTTTAGTGGTTATTGGTACTGAGTTTTAAGGAGGATGATTGATGATTATACTGATACTCTCTCTTTTACAGGCATTTGAACGTTATCAGGTATCGGCACACAGCCAATCTTTATCTTTTGCCTGCGTTGCAACGGTTCAGGGTATTGATGCATTGAGAATAAATCCTGCGGCACTTGCATTCTTAGACATAAATAGCATAAGTGCATGTTATGAGTATACATTTTCTCATATTGAAGGATTACAGAATATATTCTTTGGCTTTGCAAAACCCGTCTTTCGTGGTGGTCTGGGGGTCGGCGTTAGCCAGTTCGGTTTTGAAGAGCAAAAAGAACAGGCAATGACTGCAGGATATGGTTTGGGTTTGAGTAAGGATTTTCATGTGGGTGCATCTTTTGATCTCTATATGATACAGAACAAAAGGACAGGAACCGGCATATCCTATGGTTTGAATTTCGGAATGCTCGGGACACTGTCCAAAAAATGGTTCCTGGGCGTTTACGGACACAATCTCAATCAACCGCAATTTGGAAATTCAGAGGTGGGTAGATTGCCATCATCTTTCCAGACAGGCATTGGCTACAAACCATTTGAAGATATAACATCGGAAATTGATTTGTCAATTTTAGAACAAAATATAAGATTACATACGGGTGGTAAATTTTCGATTTTTGATTTTATATCCTTGAGGACCGGTTTTACGACCAATCCCAATTCTTTATCAGGGGGGGTGGAGATAATTTATAAAAATATTAAGGTTGATTATGCCTGTGCATATCTTGTAGATTTACCTCTGAACCATATGCTTTCAATAAATTTTGAATTTTAACCATGATTTTCATCATCATTCTTTTTGCATCAAACCAAGTTGATTTGAATCGGGCAAAACTTGAAGATTTTTATAAACTACCTTTAGATTCTACCTTAACACAAAATATATATATCCATCGTCAGATTTATGGTCCTTTTAGATCGGTATATGAATTGCTAAATGTGCCCGGGATGGATGCAGAAAAATTTGAGAAGATAAAGCCGCTTGTGAAGATTGCAGTTCCTTTTCCACCAAGGGCTGAATGGGGTTCAATCATTGCGGAGCAGAAGAAACTGGCAAGCGAAGAACCACCATCAAAGAGTGCAATAGATGAATGGGAAAACCTTTTGTATACACCAATAAATATCAATAAGGCGCGTTATGATGATTTAATTCTTATTGACCGTATGACACCGATAGATGCCCAGGCAGTATTGAAAACAATTTCTCAGAAAGAAATAACATCATCACGAGATTTAAGGCGAGTCAATGGATTGAGCTATTATAGTTATGCCTCACTGAGAAGGTATGTGCAATATACAGATGAAATGGATAAGAGATTCCACGGTTCTTTCCGAATTAGATTAGAAAATGATAACCGGCTTGATATCGGAGAAGATGATGAAAATATCGCCACAAGAATTTCTTATCTTGAACAGGCAAAATCGGAGATTGATAATACCATATTGAATTTGAAAAATTATTATGGATGGAATGATGATGATTGTGAAAAATTAAAAGGGGAGATAGATACCTCTTTTAGCGTATTAAAGCAAATAAGGGCAGAGCCTAAGAAATCATTTAGGCTGAAGGGAAATTATGAAAAGAGGTTGAGGCTGGGAATTATTCATCAACCGAATAAAGATCTTACCAAGGGATATATCGGAATTGGTGATGTGGGACCGATTTATAGATTTTATCTGGGCAATTTTCGGGTGGTCTGGGGTGAAGGAGTAATTGTTGATAATACCGACGAATACCGGGCGCGGGTTTTTTCAAGGTCAATTGGTATTTATGGTGATTTGACTGAAAACAAAAATTATGCTTTCACGGGCGCGGCAGGGAGTTTCTTCTTGCCCTTACCCAATAATACCGGTAATATCAAGCCATCTCTATTCTATTCTACTAACAAACGCGATGCAATCTTGAATCCGGATGGCACAATCTGGCGTAGTATTTTCAATTACTATGATTTTAGTTATCTCAGAAATCAATTGGATGAGCAGGTTGCTGGTGTGAATCTGAGAATTTCACCCTTAGAAAGGCTCAATCCGGGCACATATCTTGCCATAGAAGGAATGGTTCTTGATTATCCAGAAAATCAGATAAATCCGGATCCCAAATGGACCGATATTCCGCTTGATAAATATGACCCCTGGTTCTATCCTGAAATAACGCAGCTGTCAAAGAGTTCGAGAAGATATTATTACGGTAGTGAATTTTCAATTCCCTATAAAAATATCTATTTTGCTGGAGAGTATGTAATCCAGAGAGATACATCTGATAATAAGGCAGTTGCATATATCTTTAAATCAAGGATTCAGTATGAATATTTTTATCTACATCTTTTATATAGATATTTCAGCCCTGATTATGACAATCCTTTTAATCGGGGTTTTTCAGAATACCGACGGTTTGAGGACACACCATTTGAAAAACCTTATGCACTTGTAAATCCTGAATTTATTTCTATATATGATGACCCGGCACCAAAGCCAGAAAAGGGAGTATTCTTTGAAACCCGTTATCAATTGACAAGAAATATTATCTTGACCCGTGCCTATCTTGACCTTTTTGAAAATGTGTGTCATAATCTGAATAACTTGCGGGGCTATTATGAATTTGAATTCCAGCCGATTTTTCCGGTTAGGATAAGGTATTCGGAAAAATATATCAGAAAATATCTGCCGAGAATAATCCAGCCAACGCTTTCTCATACGATTGAAACTTCAGTCCGGATTATGTTTTATCTTTCAAACTATGATAACCTGAGTGTGGAATATCGCAATGGAAATGTCTATATGAGTGGCTCTGAGACTGATGATATAGAATTGAGCGGCGGATTTTTAAATTTTTCATTTGAGCATAATTTTCTTACTGGATTCTCAGTTGAGGGTGGATCGGTTCTGTGGAAAACCGATGGAATGAGCCAGTGGATATTTGAAGATACGGGAATTGATTTTCTTTCGAATCATGGAATAAAATATTATATTATAGCATCCCAGAAGGTCGGGAATTTATTGACCAAATTCAAGATCCGTAAAAAACAGACAATTATTGAACACAATGGATTATACAACAATCCTGACTTATATTATCCGGATTTACCCGGGGTCAGGGTGGATGATTTTATAAACCACGAAAATAACATCCGCATAAACCTTCAGATAGATTATCTATTTTAAAAATTCAAATTGCTTGGAGACCAGAATATATTTTTAACCCCGAGGATTAGCATGTTCAGCAAGAATCATTCTTCAAACTGGACATTACCGAGTTTTGCCAGTGCGTAGATTGTAACACCTGCAAGAACAAAAGAGACCACTTGACCACCAAAGCCATACAAGTACTTTTTCTGCCAGGATAATTTTGTTCGCTGCTTTTGTTTTAATTGGTTTTCGACGAGCAATGCCGGCAATGCCTGATAAGAGCCATAGACCAGAAAGACATACCCCCAGGCAATAGGATTGAGAGATTTAAATATCGTACCGGATTGCTCTATTACAATACCACTAAGCCCGGAGATAATGAATATATCCCTTGGCGCGTAATCGTATTTGTTGGCAAGGAAAGACCAGGTACATACAAATGGTGCGTAGAAACCCGAGGCAAGATAAAGGTCAGTTTTTGTATTCGGGTGTAAAAGTATCTTTTCACTGTCCGGAAGTCTAAAATTATCCATTATTGCAAAACTCTCCAATAACATACCTGAGCTTTCTCCCCATATTGCGAATTTCAAACTAAGGGGTAGGGGAACTTTATCCGAAAGTTTCCTTAATGGTTTTCTGAACATCCAAAAATAACCGTATACTGAGGCTATTGTCAAAGACCAATATGAGGCAGTATCAATCAAGTTGAGGAGTGGTGGTATGCTTGAGGCACAAAATACTAAGCTTTGAGTTAGACAGGAAGATCGATCGTTTGACAGTTGGAGGCTATCAATTTTAGTGGTAGCATCATTACAAATAGTGGTGGAATCACTTACTACGAATATTATACTGAAAAATACAATGCTGATATTCATTACTATTATTATAGCGAATAAAAATAAATTGTAAAGAATTTTAAAAAATTGAAGGAACTGGAAATTGAGCATTTTAAAATTATTATTTATTGTTTGCTTGACAATTTTTCAAAGATTTGTATAATAGAATATGTTCTTCCAAAGGAATATTGTTATTATCATATTCATATTATTAATAAATATTATTTACGCCCAAAAAACATCGGAGAGTATCAATGTGCAATGTACAATATGCGATTCAATCTCAAGAGAACCAATTCCGTGTGTTCAGATAAGATTTGAAGATCTAAGTAAATCTTTCACCACCAAGCGGAGCACTTTTTATCTTTCATTATCACCGGGTGAATATAATATTGTGCTTGAAGCACCTGATTATGATATTTTGAAAAGACATTTTACGGTCTCAGCCGCAAATAATAAGTTTGTCTTTGAAATGGTTAAATTATCAGATCGAAAAATAATACAAGAGCATTATCATAAATTCTGCACCTGCCTTGATTCTTTTAACTTGCTATTAAGAAATACGGGAATACCTCAGGCGAAACAGGTTTTAAGCGAACTCTATAATTTCAGTAAATATGGTTTTAGAATTGATGAAAAAATCTTGCAGAGTTTTTATTTTATGGAGAAAAAATGGCTTGATAGTTTGATGGCACTGGCGCGGATAAAAGAAGATTCGGCGCAGTATGCGGAAGCTTTTTATTATTATCGTAAGATTGCAGAATATGATTCAACCCAGACCGAGGCATTGAATCGTATGCACATAATGGATTCTTTATTGCTGGCAAAAAACAAGCCTATGACTACAACAAGGCCAGAAAATTTAGTGAAAAAATCCAAGACTCCTGAGGAGATAGAAGCACTTTATAAATCAGGGGTTAACCATTTCATCAATGCAGAATACAAACAGGCATTGAAAATTTTTAAAGAAGTTCTTAAATACGATCCCCATCATACCAAGGCACAGGAATATTTGAGACGAACTGAGGCAAGGATTAAAATATTAAAAGGTCAATAGAGTTCGTATCCTTATTTACTTAATCGATTAGACAACTGCACAATTACGAATAGTTAAATTGAAACAAACTGAATTTAAATAATTAATCTTTTATTTTTGCGATTGCCTTTAATGTAATACTATTTTGGTTAATATTCTCTTGGTCAAGTCTATTCGGCAATTAAAATTGACAGTGAGAAAAATGTGGTTATAATTAAACCATCAAAAAGGAGTTTATGATGATAAGAAAAATATTTTTTACAACAATAATTGTCTGTTTGATATTTGGACAGGAAATTTCTCGTTTGCCACTGCTACCATCCGAACTTCAAGTCAAAAATGTTATCTTTTTCATTGGCGATGGGATGGGTATTGCTCAGATTCAGGCGGCACGGATTAAAAGTAAAGTTGCGCTGGGCAGATTAAATATGGAGTTGATGCCAGTGACCGGACTGGTTAATACCAGTGCGTTAGATAAATTGATTACTGATTCCGGCGCAGGTGGAACTGCCCTGGCATCGGGTATAAAGACTCGAATCGGAGCGATCGGGGTTGATTCTGCAGGCATTGCTTATCGCACCATCCTTGAAATATGTAAGCAGATAGGAAAATCCACGGGCTTGGTTGTTACTTCATCAATTACCCATGCTACACCAGCGACATTTGCGGCCCATATATCAAGTCGTGGAGACGAAGCCGAGATTGCTAAGCAGTTGATTTACAATAAAGTGAATGTATTACTTGGTGGGGGCAAGGCATTCTTTCTGCCCAAGAAAGTAAAAGGGAGTAAAAGGACGGATGATCGTGACCTTATTAAAGAGGCAAAAAAACTTGGCTATTTTTTTGTTGATGATAGAGCGGGATTAATGAAGACTGGTAGTAGTTATTTACTTGGACTCTTCCAGATAGAACATATGAAAAACGATTCAACCGAGCCGACACTTGCCGAGATGACAAAGAAGGCGATAGAGATTCTCAGCAAAGACCCCGATGGTTTCTTTTTGATGGTTGAGGGAAGTCAGATTGACTGGGATTGTCATAGCAATCAAGTTGATGGTATGATTGAACAGGTTCTGATGTTTGATGAGGCGGTGAAGGTCGGGCTTGAGTTTGCCTTAAAGGATTCACATACAATTGTGATTGTGACGGCAGACCATGAGACCGGTGGGCTGGGCATAATTGGTGGCACGATCCCCGGGGATGAATTGAAGTGCGGCTGGTTGAGCAAAGACCACACTGCCTTGATGGTGCCGATCTTTGCCTTTGGACCGAAGGCAATGATGTTTACGGGTGTTCATGAGAATACCGAAATACCAAGTATTCTTGCAAAAATACTCGCGATTGATAAATTCCCCCAAAGATATTAATCATTTACTCATAAACCATTCCGTTAAAACGGATGAGCGTCAAATAGATTACCTCGCAGGAACCGGCACCTGTGTCATTGGTAGAAGTTGAAGAATGCCACCAGTAATTATTGCCGTCTTTTGTGCCATCAACATCTACAAGGTATCCAGAAAATTCTACAACATCACCCTTTTTGATTTTGTTGAGTACATATAATATATTTTTAGAGGCAGGAATGATATGGTTATTTGAACTATGACGGGCAATGAAGGAATGGTCTTTAGGAAAATCAGTGCGATATATCCAGTGATACCACCGTGCTTCCTGCCACCATTTGACTTTTTTATACAAATCGTCTTTCAACAATTCACCCCAGGCAAGGGCAAAATCATACGGTACAAGTTTACCCTGCCAGCCACTTGAATATTTTTTCTTGCTGAGCACAATGCCGCCAACTTTATATCTAAATTTTACTTTGATTGTAAAATCAATTCCGTCAATTACAATCTTGATGGTATCTAAATTATCCGGTGCCGCCATTTCAGGAGTATTAAATAAATCGATCGGATTTTTATCTTCACTGGTGGCGATGGGTTCAGGGGCACAGGCAAAAAAGGCAAAAAGTATAAAACAAAATATAATTTTACCTGTTGGTTTCATTTATTAAAGGGCAACCTCTGATGCGTGGTATGAGGAACGGATAAGGGGTCCGCTGATGACATATCTTATGCCCATTTCAGTACCAATTTTCTTTAAATTGTCAAATTCATCGGGCGTATAGTATTTTTGGACCGGAATATGTTTTTTTGTTGGCTGAAGATACTGTCCGATGGTTACAATATCAACCTGTGCAGTTTTTAAATCGTTTAAAGTTTCTATAATTTCATTCTCTTCTTCACCCAGGCCAAGCATAAAACCGCTTTTGGTAATTGCTTCGGTGTCAAGTTCTTTCACCATCTTTAATACCTTTAATGATTTTTCGTAACCGCAATGCCTGTCGCGGACGCGCGGTGTTAATCTTTTTACCGTTTCCAGATTATGACCAATAACAAACGGCCGGGCATTTACGATTTTTTTTAAAAATTCTTCTTGGCAATTGAAATCCGGAATCAATACTTCGATCTTCGTTTTTGGATTTTTTTCTCTTATTGCCTCAACCGTGCGTGCATAATGACCGCTGCCTAAGTCTTCAAGGTCGTCGCGATCAACCGAGGTTATCACCACATAACGCAACCCAAATTTTTTTACTACCTCGGCAACATTTCCAGGTTCATCCGGGTCTATAAATCCTTCAGGATTGCCTTTTGTAACGGCACAGAATCTGCAGGCACGGGTGCAAATCTTTCCCAGTATCATAATCGTTGCACTCTTTTTTGCCCAGCATTCTCCGATATTTGGACAGCGTGCTTCCTGACAGACGGTTGAGAGATTATAAACCTTGAGTGTTTCAAAGACCTCTTTAAATTCGTTACCTGAAGGAAGTTTAATCTTTAGCCAATCAGGTTTTCGTGGTGGAATCACTTTTTTATCTTTGTAGTTACCCGATTCATCGGGCAGGTTTTTGTTTGAAAACTATTTTTCTTACTAACCGTGCAAAACCGATAAATACGAGAAAGAGAATCAGGGGTAACAACATACTATTAGCAAAACCCATATACCAGTAAGGTTTTTCTTGTATACGAAATTCAGTATCATCAGGTGATTGATAAATCATGATATCTGCAGACATATCATCTGGATGTTCATAAGTCCGGCGCAGTTTAGTGATATAATCACCTTCTTTTATACAGCCAGAGAGCAATAGAAAATCTTCCTTAATATTTTCAAGTTCATCCTTTGAAATGCTATTCGCATATAAGAGCTCCGCACCATCAAAGAACATCTTGTGGAAACCAATGATATAGAGATATACTGCAATATAATCGGTTGAGGTGAGTGAAGATATTTTCATTGGATAGACAATGGTGTCGGTGGCGAATTTAAAACATATACCGATATTGCCTCCATAAAATGAATGGGTGGTATCAGCCCGGGCAATGAAGAAATACTGCCAGTTACGGTTGATATAGTCTTGAAACATTTCACGCATGCCATTTGGCAACCAGTAACCATTGTTCACGAGCCAGTTAACGAGGGTATCGGGATTGTCTGTCTGTATCAGAACAGTTTGTAGAAAGCCAATGGTCTTAAATTCAATGATTTTGAAATAGTCATCTCCATAATTGTATCCCCCACCATAATGGGGACCACCACATCCACCATAGGTTTGTTGCGTAGAAGTGAGGGCGGATAAATTCATAAATAAACTGTCGTTTATTTCGCTTGAAGACGGCTGGGATGGAAAAGGCACAACCCAGGCAAAGCCATTGTAATCAGTGACCCAGTTGAACTTTACAAGTATTGATAACTCTTCAGAGTCAGGTAGCACTCTTATTAAAGCGACTTGGTCCTCTCCATATATTTCATTATACATCGGTGGTATAATACCGCCATCTGCCCAGAGAATAGCGGTGATGATCAATCCCCCCAAAATTTTCTTCACTTTTTCTCCCTCCTGTTCATTCCAAGAATAAGACCTAAACAAACATTGTTGAGAGAGATATAATCAGGTGAGCGCTCATAATTCCAATAAGATTTTGGTCTTTCTGAATCAAAAGCAATAAAGTTTGTCCAGAATTTTATTCCGCCCCTTATCCTGCCAAAGTTATGCATTACATTCACTCCCAGACCAAATCCAAAAGAGTTTCTCTTTTTTTCTTCTTTTATGACCTTGCCGCTATCTTTAAGAACAGGGTAGGAAACATTACCTGTGAAATAACCCAATTTAAATCCAAATTCAATATCGCCTAAATTCAGGTATTTTAACTGCAATCCAGCACCACCCGCATTGATTCCAACAGGGATCCCTGAATTTATGAAATACGGGTCTGCATAAGGATATTCTTTTTTATAAAAATAATCAAAATAAACGCCCCAGCCAAAATTCTCTTTATAGAAATCATTTTCTATCTCAAACTGATAGAGAATGCGGAAATAGTCATCGGTATAGTCATCCGGGGCAAGAATGTTTGTGGAGAGGAAGGGATTTATGATTTGAACGAGAAGAAGACATATTACCATATTGATAATTATTATAGTAATAATATCAACCTTGTCAACTATCTAATTAAAATCAAAGATTATTGCACATTACTGGACCTGTGGCCGGACAAAAATCTTGCAAGTAATTTGCGAAGAATTAAATTGGCGTTAGACCAATGGTTGCTTAAAAGAAGTCGCCTGCCGCGAGGTACTGCGCAAAATGGCGAAATTGATCCTTGTTAAGAAGCACAATTGTGGCGTTATTTAATCCAACACTACCATTATCTTGGCTACAAGATATTCAGGGAACCTCCCTGAAAAACCCCCGCTATATAGGGAACATTAAGCCTGTGCAAAACCAATTGCATCTTGTCTTACCTGAATATCTCGTGGTTTGTTTTTTTATAATGAAAAATTTCATTATCATTTTATGCCCAGGGTGATGAGACGGGCTGGGGGGCAATAGTGCAGATTGGTGGTTATGGGTTTTTTACCAATAAGGATATGGTATTATATCATATTGACCGGCATCGTTCTCGGGAGGTTGCGGAAAAAATTTTGGGCAAGAAGTATAATTGGGTTTTGAGTAGTAATTTTTATTCGGCATATAATAAGATTGCTACTCTGACAAAGCAGCGTTGTGTTAGTCATCTATTGGATAAGAATTAAACAGGTGCAGGAGAAGAATAAATTTACCCTGAAAAGCATTGAAGGGCAGTTTTGTTACTCACTTTTTAGACAATTTTTTAGTTGAGCCGAGGAACAATCAGGCTGAGCGTCAATTGAGGCCGAATGTGATTATGAGGAAGATAACATTTAGTAATAGGTCTTTGGCTGATGTAGAATGTCATCAAATTATAACGAGTATCATTTATACTGGTCTTTTACGGGGTATTAAGCTGTTAGATATTTTTAAGGTCCTATCCGTGCGTTCTTTAACTTCGCTTAATGAACTACCAAAACTATCATAGCCTGATGACTTCTTGAATAAAAAATTACAGGATTATTTTCAAACGGGCGTAGTCTGCGATGAAAAACACCAATGTGGTGAGATCTACCCTGCTTTTGGGGTGAACTTACCTTTTACTGACCCTGAGCCTTTGTTCAGTCAGTTTGGTTGGCTTTCAATTTCATGTTTATATTCTTCCCACAAGGTGATTACAATCACGATTGACTTATAACACCCGTAGAAATGAGAGACGAATATCTTAAGGCAAGAAGAGATTATTATACAAATCCCCTCCATTACATTAATCATTTTCGTATCAGGTTGGGATTGAGTTTTGAGCTCAATTATTCGGAGACTGAATTTCTAATTCAGAAAGATTTTATTTCTTGACTTTAAAGCAATATTGGTTAAAATAAATTGGGCGATGATGGAATTAGTCATTTTATTGCTATGGGCACAGATTGATTCAAACTCAATCCTCTATGAAATCCAGATTCCTTTTGATGCTGAGGCAAAGATATATGAGATTGATAGTTTATTTGCCCAGAAAATTGAATTTTTCAAAAATTACCCAGCATTGCAGAAGGCATTATTATTTCTGCAGCCTGATTCTTCGTATGTTATTGAAATCTATTTCAAGAAAGAAGGTAATATCGTTCGGGAAAAGGTGAATGTTCAACCCGAACAAATTATTCAAATCAAGGAGGAGATTGACTCAATACGAAAAAAAGAAATACCAAGAGCTATTTTAGACCGCTCCGGTTATGGCGAATTCTTAGGAGGTTCATTTGTCTTTGCCTATTGTATACAAGCACCACTATCAGTAATGGCAGTAAATTCTGACAATAGTCGGGTTGGTGTTGCTGTTTATATGCTATCAAGTTCTGCTGGTTTTATCATTCCACTATTGCTAACGAAAAATTGTAATGTTTCAAAGGCACATGCCAATATGTTTACATATGGTGGGGTTAATGGATTGTATATTGCTGGTGCTTTAGCAACTATCGCCGATATGAATGTATTTGAAAATACCGGTGCCCTGATTACGCTTGGGGGAAGTATCATTGGTGAATATACCGGTTTTCAATCGGTTAATAGATTCAATCTCAGTATGGGTAGGGGAAATACAATTATGATTATTGGTGATTTTGCGGGTGCCAGTAGCGCCGGTTTGCTCAGTCTGTTTGATAACTGGTCTAATCCTAAATTTAACTACAAGTATTATTTAGCAACATCAATATTGGGTATTGGAGCCGGACTTTATATGGGTTCACATGTTACGAGAAAGATAAATTTGGCGGATGGAGATTATTTGATTTTTGGCAATTGCGGCATTATTGGCGCTGTTTCATTACCTGTGTTTTTGTCACATTTTGATAATGGTCACGGCAGGATTTCGGGGAAGATTTATATTTCAGCCGGTATCGCCGGACTTGGTCTTGGTTCAATATTGGGATGTAAGATTGTAGAAAACAAAGATTTCAGCGAAGCCGAGGCAAACATTATTTCATTGGGTGGCGTCGCGGGCGCATTGGCAAGTGCGGGATTGATTTTTCTTTCCGGTAATGAAAATCCCAAGGTTTACTGGACAGGTATTGTTGCCGGTGATATTATTGGTGCCATAGCGACTGCTTCATTCATAAAAACAGGTAAATCAAATAAACATTCAAAACTTTATTTACATCCTGAGTCTTTAATATGCACCGGATTATGCTACACAAATAACATTCCGTTTAGAAATCCAATCATTACCTACAGATTTTAAAAAGTTAGCTGAATATTTTAATCAGATATAGTACAAAGGTTTGATAGAAAAACAAATTCTTGAATTCCAGAATGTGCAGAAAAAATTCAAGTATTCGTCTGTAATATTTTATCTTACTACAACCACTTTTTCTATAGTAAATGACTCTTCGGTTCGCAATTTTATAAAATAGACACCTTTGCTTAGAGAACTGATGTTGACCTTTACATAATGGGTGCCGGGGCGTTTGATTTCATCTTGAATTTCCTTGACCAATCCACCCTTTATGTCATACATTGTTATATTAACCCTGCCTGTCTTATTCAAAGAATACTTGATATAGCATTTTTCAGTTGCAGGATTGGGAATACATTTCAAAATGCAATTTCGTTGTTTAGACCCGGATTCTTGAATATCACTGAAGAGTGTAATATATGAGCCATAAATATCTAAATCAGAATTTCTGTTGGTCTGCCAGAAAATCCAGAGATAGCAAGGATATCCATTAACCATTGTTGTGACGGGTAGAATATCTTCGGCAGGGTTTATGTCTACAGGAATTGTATCATAGCTACCTACCCAGTAATGACGAAGTGAGTATATATCATAATTTCCGTTGCGGTCGGTGCTAAAACCAATAAGTGGGGGACCTGATTCACGGATCATCAGCATATAATCGAGGGGATTGGGAGTAATGTCGTTTGAATTATTGCTTGTTATCCGATAGAAGACATCCAGACTATCGCGCCCTGTTCGGTAAATTTCAAAATTCCCATCCCGATTGCTTTGCCATAATACCCAGACTCTGCGATAGGGGTCGGGAAACATTGGTGTCACAGCAATTTCGGGTAAAGTATCATTTGCTGAATGCGGCGCAATCGCCTGCGGGGTCCGCCAGGAGTTGCCAATATATTCGCTGTAATAGATATCACGGTCCCTTACCCAGACAACAAATGGGTTATTATGACAATTGTTGATTTTTGGATTGTCATTCATTACTGAAACATCATTCGTTATAGGAATTGGTGTTGACCAGGATGTGCCATTGTAATAACAGGAGTAGATATTATTACTTTTGCGCCAAACAACCCAGACATTAGTGCCAATGACACAGATTGATGGTGAACCATTGTTACTTAAGTCATTAGTCAAGCGAACAGGTACTGTCCATGAATTACCAGAGCTATATGAAACATAAATTTGATAAATTCCAGAAAAATTATTTTGCCAGGCACACCAGAAACAATTTCTTAAGGTATCATAGGCCACGCTTGGGTTGATCTCCCAGCCTGAACTCCCGGATATTTTTATTGTATCACTCCAGTTATTACCATAAATAAACCTGGAGTATATCTCCCAGCTATTATCTACAAAAGCCTGCCAGACGAGGCAGGTACGACCGCCTCTCCACAATTGTTCCCGACAGGTCTGAGGATTCATATCCTGAATACCAGGAATACCGAGATTTATCGGCACCGACCACTGGGTGAAAATAAAATAAACAATCATCAATGATTGCATAATTCCTCCTGATTTATATTTTATTTATTCTTTTTATCTTGTCAAGGCTGGTGCGCTGTTTTTCAATCCACCTTGACTTCTTAGATTCTTTAGTTATAATAAATTAGAGAAAAATTTAAAAAACTATCAACCAAGAGGTACTTTATGATATCTGCATCAGAAATGAGAACAGGAATGACAATTAGACTAAATAATGAATTATATAAAGTGCTTTCAACAGAGTTAAAAGCAGGGACCGCTAAATTCGGTTCAATGGTTCATACAAAGTTAAGAAATTTGAGGACCCATTCACTTAGTGAACAGAGATTCCATCCAGATGATAAGATTGAAGACGTAATGGTAGAAGCAGTGACAATGGAGTTTATTTATCAGGATGGAAAAAGTTTCTGTTTTATGCACCCTGAAACCTATGACCAGATTCTGGTTGAGCAAGAAAAGTTAGGTAATTTCAGCAAGTTAATTACACCTGGATTAAAATTAAACCTGAATCCTGCGTGATTATTTACAAACATTGTAACTTAAATTCCGCAAGATGGCGATAAATAGAAGCCTTCCTGAAG
>CBFGJP010000053.1:0-18292 GCA_965649105.1 Caldifarciminota bacterium | reverse complement strand
CAATGATTGAACCCACATAGGATTCGTACAAATCCGCACCCATCCCCGCCACATCACCGACATTATCACCGACATTATCGGCTATGACCGCAGGATTGCGCGGGTCATCCTCAGGAATGCCTGCTTCTACTTTTCCCACCAGGTCCGCACCAACATCGGCCGCCTTGGTAAATATACCGCCGCCAACCCGGGCAAACAGCGCCTGGAAAGATGCACCCATACCAAAACATATCATCGTTGATGTGATATTCTGAATCTTCTGTGCCTCGGGTAGATTTCTATAAATCCAGTTCAATAATACAAACCAGATACTCAAATCTAATAAACTAAGACCAACGACCACAAATCCCATTACACCGCCTGCAGCAAATGCAACCCTTAATCCGCTATTCAAACTCTGCCTTGCTGCATTCGCAGTGCGCGCAGATGAATTCGTTGCTTGGGTGAGCCCAATAAACCCGGATAAACCGGAAAAAAATCCACCGGTAATAAAGGCAAAGGGAACATAAATCGGTAGCATTCCACTCAATGCGATAACCAACAAAATTAAAAAAACCACGGCAAAGAAAATTGTAACAACACCATACTGTCTCTTTATATATGCCCTTGCTCCTTCCCTTACTGCCCGGGCAATCTCACGCATTACATCGGTCCCTTCGTCAAATTTTTTAACACTTAAAGACAGGTACCAAGCAAATAGCAAGGCAATTATCGAAGCAACTGGCGTCAGCCAGAATAATGGATGCATCTAACCTCCTTTTCAAAATAATAATTGCGAATATTATATGGGGGAATTTATAAAAATCAAGTGGTGAAGCGTTTTATTAATCAATAAAGGGTTAATCTTTCTTTTAAGTAATCAGGTGATAATTTCCCATCTGCTACAAGTTTTCGCTTGGATTGCTCCATATCCTGCATACCGAATTGCTTACCAGTCTGTATCACGGATTCAAGTTGATAGACTTTTTGTTCGCGAATTAGATTGCGCACTGCTTGGGTGGCGATTAAGATTTCAAAGGCTGCAATTCTGCCGGGCATATCACGCCTTGGATATAGTCTCTGGGCAATTACGCCCTGTAAAGATTCAGATAACTGGACCCTTATTCGGTCCTGCTGATCTGCTGGAAAGACATCGATTACCCGTGTAACAGTCTTTGATGCGCTTGAGGTATGGAGTGTTCCAAAGACTAAATGCCCGGTCTCGGCAGCGGTGAGTGCCAGACTGATCGTCTCTAAATCTCGCATCTCTCCAACCAGGATATAATCCGGGTCCTCCCTTAATGCACTCCTTAATGCATTGCTGAATGAGTGGGTATTAGTCCCAACTTCCCGCTGATTTACAATGCAATTTTTGGATTGATGAATAAATTCAATCGGGTCTTCGATCGTTATTATATGACCGTCTTTATTGGTATTTATATAGTCAATCATTGCTGCAAGGGTTGTTGATTTTCCACTCCCCGTGGGTCCGGTGACGAGTATTAAACCATAATCAAGATCAATCAGTTCCTGCAAAACCTTTGGAAGTCCAAGTTCTTCCATACTCGGAATGCGCTCTGGTATTACCCTAAATACCGCACCTAATCCCTGACGCTGATGAAAGATATTTACCCGAAAACGGCCAACCTCAGGGATATGGAGTGAAAAATCAAGTTCCCTTTCGTTTTCAAGAATGACCTTTTGTTCTTCATTCAATATATCAAAGACCAATCTGCGGATTAACTCAGGATTTGCACCATTCTCATTCAATTTTTTCATTGAGCCATGGATTCTCATCATAATAGGTGAACCAGCACTCAGATGTAAATCACTCGCATTTGATTCTATGGTATGTTTAAGTAATTTTTTGATCTCGGTCATAAATCTTCTTTCCTCTCAGGTTTTATATATGTGATTGTAATATTACCCTTGATTTTATATTTTTTTATCTGTCCATTTTCGTCAATAAATTCAACATTTGCACTATTTTCTGAGATATTTATATTAATAGCATCAATAAAATTCTCTTCATTGATAATTCTTTCGGATTGTTCAACAAGGAAGAACTTGTCCAAGAGTTGTATTATTTTTTCAGGCTCAGAAGCGGATAAAACGATCTCCTTCTTTGTAAATTCCTTTATTTTTTCAACCCCTTCGCTATCAGTTGGGTTTCCAACGGCGATGTATAATTTGTCTTCTATTTCGTATAATGGAATGATACAATATTTGTATAATAACTTTTCAGGAAAGGAAAGGATGAGTTTGCTATCAAACATTTGGGGTTTTAATTCAATAAAGGGGATAGATGCCTGCTCACTTAAAAGCCAGATGAGGTCGCGCGGTTTCAAATATCCCAATTCAATCAATATTTCACCAATTCTCTTTTTACTTTTTTCCTGTATTTTTAATGCCTCGTTTAACTGGTCTTCGGTTATAATGCCACTTCTTACTAATAATTCCCCAATGCGCATCTAAAGTCTATACCCCTATCAATTCAAAGACCTTTTTTTTAAAATCTTTTATTTCAATCGGTTTGGTTATGAAAGCCGCTATGTCCGAAGTTTTAACAACAATATCATCTTCAAGGAGTTTATAGGCTGAGCATATCATAATCGGTATATCCTTATTCCGTTCCCTGATTCGTTCAATTACTTCAAAACCATGGGTACCCGGCATTTTAATATCGGTAATGAGCAAATCAAACTTTTCCTTTGTTATTTTTTTTATTGCATCCCTGCCATTATCACAAATTACAATATCATAGTAATCCTTTAATGCTTCACTTAATAAAAGTCTTATTGGCTCTTCATCATCACAGATCAAGATTCTTTTTTTCATTTATACCTCCTTTCCGGCAGGAAGATAGACAGATATCTTCGTACCCTGCCCAATTTTACTCTGTATTTCAATCTTGCCTTTATGATCATCAACTATCTTTTTTACAATTGCCAATCCAAGTCCAGTCCCCCTGGGCTTGGTTGTAAAGAATGGTGTGAATATATTTTTTAAATTCCTCTCATCAATTCCTTTGCCATTATCTATTACATGGGTTACAAGAAAGTCGTTTTGTTTTTCAAATTTAATTTTGATCAAGCCATTTTCATCCATTGCCTCTATGCTATTCGTTATTAAGTTAACAAAAAGACGGCGCAGGGATTCCTCTTCACCGTGGACGATTGATTCGCTATCTGATTCAAAGACGACCTTCACCTTTATAACCTGGATTATTTCATTTATCAGATCTTTTAGATTTACTTTTTTAAACTCCATTTTTTTGGAACGAGCAAATGTCAGAATATCATCGATGATATGATTTATGCGCTGGGTTCCCTTGCGAATTTCTTCAATGTATAACTTCATTTTATCTTTGTCACTAACAGTCATCAACAACTGGGCAAATCCATCAATTGAAGTCAGGGGATTACGAATCTCATGGGCGACCCAGCTCGACATCTTGCCGAGATAAGAAAGTCGTTCGTTCTGTTTTACCTTTTCTTCAAGCCTTCTGATTTCAGATAGGTCTTTGAATATGAGCACACAACCAGATATTTCTTTGTCCGGTGTTTCAAGGATTGAAATATTAAAGCCGATAGGAATGGTATCACCATTTTTATTTAAAATTTCAACTTCATCACGAATTATTGGTTTGCCGGTGTTCATCGCCTGTTCCATTTTTTGCCATAAATTTTCAGTGCCCCTAATACTTTTAATATTAAATTCAAGCAACTCATCTTTTTTGTAGCCAAAGACCCTTTCTGCCTCAGGATTTAATGTAGTAATCACACCGTCATTTTTTACAACCATTATTCCACTTGCGACACTATTGATGATCCTTTCACTATAGAGTCGCAATTCGACTTCTCGGGCAGTTACCCTTTCCACCTCTTTTTTTAATTCAATATTGAACCTCTCTAATTCCTCTTTCTTTCTTAATTCCCTTCGGGTTGATTCAGCCCAGTAACTACTTACGAGCGATATTATAGATAAGAATGGTATGCGAATCAAAAATCTTGAATCCAAAAATGAAATGTTTGGATATTCACGATGGATGAGCCAGGCATATATCACACTGGCGACGACAGCTATAAAAATACTTCCGTTTACACTTTGACTTACCGAGGATATAAAAATGGCAAGGAAGTATATTAAATAAAAATCGGTCTGAACCCCTTCGGTGAGGTATATGGCAAGGGAGATGATGATGATATCAAATAAAAATGATAAGAAAGAAAACCATGGTTTGCTTATGATTTTATCCGGGAGCTGACTGAAAATAAGGCTTATTATAAAATAAAATAAGGCGACTGTATAGCCAGGTTGTCCGAAATGAAGTCCTTTCTTTGAATATGTCATCACCAGAATTGTTGTCAGTATGAGAAAGAATCTGAGAAAGGTAAGTTTATTTTTTTGCATATAATCCCTCAGCATATTATAATCAACCTCCACTCTTTGTCAATATTAATTTTGGTAAATTTTCTTAAATCGGAGTAAAATTTCTGCTTAGTGAAATCAATGGCACGGTTTTTCATTATTTTTCCTGCTAATTATATAAAGCAATATCTATGCCATAAAATGAAAGGAATTTCGTAATCTTTTTGCAGTTATATGCTCAAATTTTGAACAAATGTGCATTAGATGAGCAAAATTATATTGGAACTTAATCCTCAATTTTTGTATTTCTTGACTTATAATAATAAATCTATATAATTATCCTTTATGAAGATTGAAGATATCTATGTGAGATATGAAAAGATAATCCCTGATTTTAGGGAATTCATTGAATTTTTGAACAGATTTCAGAGGATATCAGTAAGATTGAATACCCTGAAGATAAAAAAGGAGAGCATTCTATCTTTATTAAAAGATTTTAGTCTAAAACCGGTAAGTTTTTATAATGATGCCTATGTGGTTGAGAATGGCCATGGTATTGGTAATCACTTCACCCACCAACTGGGTTTCATATATGTTCAGGAGATTGCCTCAATGCTTCCCGCACTCATTCTTGAACCGAAACCTGAAGATGTAGTCCTTGACCTTTGCGCCTCACCTGGTTCAAAGACGACCCAGATCGCCCAGATGATGGGAAACCGGGGGCTAATTGTTGCTAATGAGATTGATTATAAGCGAATTTCAAGTCTTATACATAATGTAAAGAAATGTGGTTTATTGAATGAGGTTTTGATTTCCATTCCCGGGGAGAAGATCGGCGATGTCCTGCCCAATTATTTCGATAAAATCCTCCTTGATGCACCATGTTCTGCAGAAGGAACGATAAGAAAGTCAAAAAAAGTTTTGTATCACTGGGGAATAAAGAATATTCAAAAGATGTCAAGAATCCAAAAAGGATTGATTGTTTCGGCATTCCGGGCATTGAAACCTGGAGGAACGCTGGTCTATTCTACCTGCACGATTGCACCTGAGGAGAATGAAGGAGTGATTGATTATCTTTTAAAGAAATTTCCAGAGGCTGAAGTTTTATCCATAAATATCCCCAATTTTAAATTTCGTGAAGGAATAGTTTCCTGGGAAAAAGAGCATTTTGATATAAGGGTGAAGAACTGCGTTAGAATTTTACCCCAGGACAATGATACCGCACCATTTTTTATTGCCCGGATAACTAAACGTGGAGTACCACAACTGAGACCCGGATATCATGGAAAAATTGAATATCAGAATAAAGTTATTGAATTATTTGCAAGGCAATATGGTATAACACATAGCAGATTCAATGGATATGCTGTTTTTCAAAGGCGGGATAAATACTTTATTTCAACGACCGAAGCCTACGCCTTCATTGAAATTTCCGGAATAAGGAAAGGACTTGAGATTGGCAGAATTTACGGCACAAATCTTAAGCCGGATAATGATTTTGTTCAAATATTTGGACATGGTGCAGAAAAGAATATCGTTGAGGTAAAAGAATGGGAATTAAAAAAGATTTTATGTGGTGAGAGTATAAAAAGAAAGAATGGATTTGATGAGTTTGTGATGATCACATATAAGAATTTACCCTTGAGTGTTGGTCATGTAAATAAAGACGGGATAAAATCTACAGTAAAAAGATCAAGAAGGATAAGAGAATAATCCTTGAATTGCGATAAAAGTCTATGTATAATACTGCTATGATCGATCTTAAAATGATTCGGAATATTGGACTTGCCGCCCATATTGATGCCGGCAAAACCACGACAACGGAGCGAATATTATTTTATACCGGAAAGATAAGAAAAATTGGTGAGGTTGATGAAGGTTCGGCAACAATGGATTGGATGCCCCAGGAAAGAGAGAGAGGAATTACTATTACCGCTGCCGCAACAACAGTTTATTGGAAGGAACATCGTCTAAATATCATTGATACCCCCGGGCATGTTGATTTCACAATAGAGGTAGAGAGATCAATGAAGGTCCTTGATGGTTTAATTGCAATATTCTGTGCCGTCGGTGGAGTTCAGCCCCAGAGCGAGACCGTCTGGCGCCAAGCCGATAGATATCGGGTACCAAGGATTGCCTTTGTCAATAAAATGGATCGTCTTGGTGCAGATTTTTATCGTGTAATCAAACAGATGAAAGATAAACTTTCTCTTAAGCCAGTTATCCTCCAGATACCAATAGGTGCCGAAGATAGGTTTAAAGGAGTTATTGATATAATTGAACAGAAGGCAATATACTGGGACGATGAAGAAGGCATTCATTATCACACCGAACCGATTCCGCAGGAATATCAGAATGAGGTAAAGGGATTGCGTACAGAACTTATGGAGATACTGGCAGAGTATGATGAAGACATATTTGAAAGTTATTTTGCTGACATCCCAGTGCGGATAGAAAAAATAAAAGATGTCTTAAGAAAAGGGACATTGAATCTACATTTCTTCCCGGTGTTATGCGGCAGTGCATTAAGGAATCGCGGTATTCAACCACTGATTGATGCCGTCCTTGATTATCTCCCTTCACCGGTTGACCTGCCACCCATAAAAGGTGAAAATCCCGAGACCGGTAAATGGGAAGTAAGGGAACCCTCAATTGATGCTCCGTTTTCGGCGCTTTTATTTAAAACCCAAACCGATCCCCATCTTGGGCTTTTATACTACATTCGTATTTATTCAGGTAAAATAAATGCAGGCGACAAAGTTAAAATATTTCCACCTGGTCGGATTGATAGAATTGGTAGAATGTATTTGATGCATGCAAATAAAAGGGATGAAATCCAACAATTGAGTGTGGGAGAGATTGGTGTTATCACCGGGATCCGTGAATCAAGAACCGGTTATACTCTGTGCGAACCAAAATATCCCATTACCTTTGAACCAATGCAGTTTCCTGAACCGGTGATATTCGTTTCGCTTGAGCCCAAGACAAAAATGGATGATGAAAAACTTGATAATGCGCTTAAGTATCTCCAGGTAGAGGACCCTACATTCAGGGTAAAGACCGATGAAGAAACCGGTCAGCGCATCATATCAGGCATGGGTGAACTCCATCTTGAAATAATTACTGATAGACTAAAGAGAGAATACGGGGTTGATTGTTATGTTAGCAAACCGCAGGTTTCTTATCGTGAGACAATAACCCAACCAGCAATTGCTGAAGGAAGATTTATAAAACAGAGCGGTGGTAAGGGGCAGTATGGTGTGGTAAAATTACAACTCAGGCCTTTAAATAAAGAAGGGATTTTGATTAACAATAAGATTAAAGAAGGTGCTATTCCCAAACAGTTCATTCCAGCAATTGAGAAAGGAATAAAGGAACAGTGTGAGACCGGAATTTATATGGGTTATCCGATTGTAAACATTGAAGTAACTATTATGGATGGCTCATACCATCCAGTTGATTCATCGGAACTTGCTTTTCAAATTGCAGCACAACTGGCGATGCGTGAGGCGTTTATGAACGGAAAGCCAATTCTCCTTGAGCCAGTGATGTCCTTAGAAATTGTAGTTCCTGAAGACTACCTTGGTGATGTACTCAACGACCTAAATTCGCGCAAGGCGCAGATTTTGAACATTGAAACAAACAAAAAAGAAAAAATTATTACCGCCACTCTTACGCTTGCAAAATCATTCGGTTATGCTACCGATTTAAGGTCGGTAACACAGGGCAGAGGGATTTATACAATGCAATTTTCTCATTATGCACCAAAAGAGGATTGATGGAATCGGATATTGAAATTGCCCGTAAGACAAAGTTGATGCACATTTCTGAGATAACAAAAAGATTGAACATCCCAAATGAATTTGTTTTACCATTTGGGCATTATAAGGCAAAGATTTCCCTGAAATTTTTTGAAAAGATAAAGGACAAATCTGATGGTAAATTAATCCTCGTAAGCGCAATTACACCCACGGTTTTTGGAGAAGGTAAAACAACCGTGGCAATCGGCTTGAGTATGGCACTCAATCGTCTGGTTAAAAGTTCAATTGTTACCCTGCGGGAACCGTCACTGGGGCCGTTCTTTGGCATAAAAGGTGGTGCAGCAGGCGGTGGGTATTCACAGGTATTACCTATGGAAGATATAAATCTCCATTTTACCGGCGATATCCATGCGGTCTCTTCAGCACACAACCTTCTCTCTGCCGCGCTGGATAATCATATCCATTTTGGAAACCAACTCCAGATAGATGAGAGGGAAATTATATTTCCCAGAACAATGGATATGAATGACCGTTCATTGAGGAGTATAGTTGTAGGACTGGGTGGAAAGATAAATGGACCGGCAAGGGAGGATGGATTTATAATTACTGCTGCAAGCGAAGTGATGGCAATACTTGGTTTATCAACTTCAATCAAGGAATTAAAAGAGAGATTGTGTAAAATTCTTGTAGCATTTGATATGGCAGGTAATCCAGTCTTTGCCGGACAACTCGGGGTGTGTGGGGCAATGGCGGTATTATTAAAAGATGCGCTAAAACCGAATCTGGTCCAGACAATTGAGCATACCCCTGCCTTCATTCATACCGGACCTTTTGCCAATATTGCCTATGGAACTTGTAGTTTGATTTCAATGAAGATGGCACTTAAACTCAGTGACTATGTTGTTACGGAAGCAGGTTTTGGAACCGACCTCGGGGCAGAGAAATTTTTTGATATTATATGTAGAGTCGGCGGTTTAAAGGTTAATGCGGGAGTAATCGTAGCCACAATCAGGGCATTGAAGTTGCACGGGAGTGCGGATGAGAAAAATCTAAAGTCGGGAACGATTGCACATTTAAAGAACGGTTTGCCAAATTTAAAGAGACACATTGAAAATATGAGAAAATTTAATGTGCCGGTAGTCGTCGGTTTAAATATCTTCACTGATGATACGCGAGAAGAGATCGAAACTGTAAAATCTTTCTGTGAACAAAACCATATCTCCTGTGTTGAATTAAGGGTGTTTACAAAAGGGAGTGAAGGTGCGATGGAGTTGGCAACGGAAGTAGTAAAAGCAACAGAAAATTCTGTATCCGCACAAACCTATCTTTATGATTTAGAAGATGCGATAGAAAGGAAGATAGAAAAAGTAGCGACTGAAATTTATGGTGCAGAAAAGGTGGTATATACGCCGAAGGCAGAAAAGGATATAAAAAGATGGAAGAAATTGGGTTTTGACAAATTACCAATCTGCATCGCCAAGACAAATCGTTCATTGAGTGATGACCCGAAATTGTATGGGGTGCCCGAAAAATTTAAAATAACAATAATTGAAATAAAGGTTTCATCGGGTGCAGGTTTTTTAGTACCACTCGCGGGTGAAATAAATCTTATGCCTGGGCTCGCAAAAAATCCCAATGCTACAAAAATTGATATTGACGAGCATGGGAGAATAATTGGTCTTTCTTAAAATATTGACTTTTAAAGGTTTTTAAGTATAATTGCATATTATGAAGAAATTAATCTTTATACCATTATTATTTCTCTTCTGTTCTGATGCACCAAAGGTTCATTTTCCTGAACCCACAAGCAGGATTGTTCTTGCAGAGATGTTTACAGAGGATGGCTGAGGATTCTGTATGCTCGCGGAGCGGGCTTTAATTGATAGCGTGGCGAATAAAACTGGGGATACCCTGGTTGTGGTCTGTTATCATGTTCAAGGACCATATATGATACCGAAGGCAGAGGAGCGCGAAGATTTTTATAATACGGGCTATAACCCGCCATTTGTTGTTTTTGATGGAATTGATGCAGTCTGGGAACAAAATCCCTCCAAATATGATAGTATATATGAAGCCCATTATCAAATGGCACGCACAAGGATGCCATATTATAATCTTACCATAGATAGTGCGATTACTATGCCAACAAGTGCCCGGTTTAGATTAAAGATAGTTGCTGCTGATACAATCCCCGAAGGTGATATCAAGGCATATATCGCCATAACCGAAGATAGTTTACCGGGTGCTTTTACTATACTCTATCGCGTGTGTCGCGCATTATATGAATTTCCGGTCCAATTACAGTATCCAGACAGTGTGATTCAAAGTTTTGAATTTAATCATAACATCCCCGTGTCAAAATTACGGGTAACGGTCTTTATTCAGCATATAAATACGAAAGAAGTAATGCAGACAATTACTACAAAATTTGAGGAGGTGAAATGAAAAAAAATCTGAAATTATGCCCATTAATTGGAATTTTGTTTCTATTATCTACAAGTCTGATATATGCCCAGGAAAATGAATTACCAACTGCACCTGATTTTACATTACAGGATGTGGATGGTAATACAGTTTGTCTCGATTCTTTATTGAAGAGAGGACCGGTATTTATGAGTTTCTGGGCATTGTGGTGTAAAATGTGTATCAAGGAACTGGATGCCCTGAAACCCTATTATGATGAATTTGACTCCTTAGGATTACAGATGCTGGCGATCAGTCAGGATAAGGCAAGGGCAGTTCCCAAGGTTAAGCCCTTTGCCTTGAGCCATAAATGGAAGTATGTAATTGTTCTTGACCCCGATAATATTTTGCGTGAACTTTACAATGTCCAGGCAATGCCCACGAGTTATATTATCAATCAGGATAAGAAGATTGTCTTTGTTCATCAGGGATACAAACCAGGTGATGAAGAGATTATTGTAGAAAAGGTGCGTGCTCTCGTCTGTAAAAAAAGTAAAGGATAATACTAAGGAAGAGTATTATGAATAGAACCTTAAAAAATGCGAAATACAAAGTAGTAAATTATAAAAATTGGAATTTTGAACTTGGAATTTATTCCGGATTTGGGGCATTGATCCTTTCGTTATTATTTCTAACTAATTTCGTCATTGCCCAGGATTTGCGTATCACTGGTTCAAATCGTGCTGAATACTGGCTCTTTGTTGATGCAAGGCTTGATACTACAAATTACAAAGACCATATTACAGAAAAATTGAAGATGGCGCTTGATTATAAAGATATCACCCTGCGCGGAATATTCTTTTTTTGGGACCCTTCATTGCGCACACTCAGCAAACTTTATTATTTTGACTATTCTGCCCAGTATAAAAAAGAACCAGTAAATCTTTTGTACGGTAGATACTATACCACATTCGGCAGGGGTCTATGCCTGAATCAATTCCTTGATGAAGACTTTAATAATGACAATTCGCTTTTTGGTTTAAAGGCAGATTTGATTGGCTATAAGAGTCAGCTTACACTCCTTTCTGGTAAACCAAGAAATATCTTCTTTGAAGAATTGCAATATAAAATAAAGAATGATACCACAGACCAGATTCGTGGTGCAAATTTAGAGACAAGGATTTTGAATTTTGAAAATCCCTGGAGTTTGAATACAAATATTGGTGCAAGGTATGTCCGGATAAACAAAAGTAGTGATTTAACACCCAAGGCATTTACTGAATTATTCGGCGGTAATATCAATTTGAGACTCGGTCCCTGGGAAAATTATTTTGAATATGGCAGACACTTGGGGACAATTCCGGTTGTAGGTGGAAGATTAAAGGGCGATGGTTATCTCTTTACTACAGGATTGTCTCTATCCGGATTTGGCATTTCACTCCAGTATGTTGATTACAAAGATCTGGGTTTTGGTGGTGCTGAGTACCGTTATAATGAGCCACCGACACCGATAAAATCAGGGATTTCGGTCAATCGTGGTATAGACGAAATTGGCTATGGTGTATCAATTGTAGCATCCCCATTTGATTTTATTTCTTTAGAGATAGAAAATAGTAAGGTTTCTACCCATGATGCAACGCTGAGTAGATTTAAGGAACTATTTTATTTAATGGATGATATGGGTGGTGTATTGGAGCGGGGTGCAAAGGCAATTACTCATCCTACTGAATTATCAGAGGTTACATTGGGCGTTGACCATTTAATTAAACAAAAGATTGAGTTGCCGGTTCAAAAAAAGACCGAAACCAAACCGTATCTTGAATTACAGTATGATTTTGGCACATTCTTTGTGGAAGCGGGGCTTGAACAAACAATGGTAACCAGTGATACAAGCAAATATAACGATCGCGCAGTTTCAATATCCATCGGTAAGCCAGAAAGGTTTGTTTTGACATTGCGTGCGGAAAAGAGAGACCGTGTGCCAGAATGGCTCATACCAAAATTGGGTGAAGAGACCTTCTGGCCAATGCTGGAACTGGCACTTGATTTGACCACGAGGCATAATCTCAGGTTAAGGATTGGTGGTGAAAAGGGTGGGCTGGTCTGCTCTGGTGGTGTATGCAGATTTGAAGAACCATTCAGGGGTGTGAAGACAGTTTTGACAAGTATATTCTAAAAAGAGCAATTGAAGGCAAAGAGAGATTTAAAAATCATCCTTTCCTTGACTCACGCCATATTTTGGGTATATTTAACGAATGTTTATTAGCTTGAGGAAGTTTCAGGGCGCTATATGAAGCGGTTCATATTTATTATTCTCCTGATTGTCATTTTTATTGCCAGTATCTTTTATGGTGGCAAACTTGGTGACTTTACTGAGACCGAAAGTGTGGCTTCGGTGATGTGCCTGTCCTGTATGGGGTTACAGCAATGAGATTAAAAAGAATCATCCAGTTTGTTGCCTCGGCAATCACCTTAGGAAATTATCCTGCGATATGGCAGGGCGGGATCTATCAGGGTCCATTAAAACAGGGTTGTGTGCCAATTTTGAATTGCTGGGGTTGCCCTTTGTCACTATTTTCCTGCCCGATTGGTGCACTGCAGCACTTTTTTAACCTCCATCTAATACCTTTTTATATTGCGGGATTTTTCGGTGCAATTGGCACGGTTGTAGGTAGAATGGCATGTGGCTGGTTATGTCCGTTTGGCTTATTTCAGGACCTGCTTTATAAATTGAGGACCTTCAAGATGCGCCTGCCAAAATTTTTCACTTATTTCAAGTATGCAGTGTTAATTATTGTTGCAGGCATTATTGCCTGGATCAGTGGAGAGCCCTGGTTCTGTAAGCTATGTCCGGCTGGGATACTTGAGGCAGGCATTCCCCTTGTAATGGCAGACAAGACTGGTGATATCAAGGCACTCGTTGGTTGGTTATTCTGGATAAAAATGGCGATACTTGTCATCGTTATACAATTTTCAATTTATATAAAGAGATTTTTTTGCCGAAGTCTCTGCCCGATTGGTGCAATATATTCAATATTCAATAAATTCAGTCTATTTAGGTTGCAGGTTGATAAAACAAAATGTATTGATTGTGATTCCTGTAAGGCAGTCTGCCCAATGGATGTGCCGATTCATAACTCACCGTATAGCATTGATTGTATAAGATGCCTTGATTGTGTAAAAAAATGTCCAACAAAGGCGATAAGTTATGGCACAAAATAATAAAAGACTGATTTCCGCAATCATTTCAATATTTATTGTTGGTGGCGGTCAAATATATTCAAATAGAATCTTTACCGGCATAATGTTTATTGTTTTTTTCTATGGCTCTCTACTGGTGACAAAAATTCTATGGATTAAACTCACAATTGGTTTCTGGATATTACTTGGTGCCTGGATTATATTCTGGCTCTTTAATATCTATGATGCATATCGTGGTGAGACATATTCAGTATCACCTTGTGAGAAGAATTGTCCGACAGGTATTGCACCCTGGTATTATATCAATCTTATTGTGAGCAATAAAAACAAATATCCATTTGTTCCGTTTTTTAAGATCCTGGGAATGATCTGTCCGGCACCGTGCGAAGATAATTGCACGAGAAGGGGTATTGACGAACCTGTAGCAATCAGATATCTAAAGCATGGTGTGGAGACAGAAGAGCCATCTAAACCAGTAAAGAAGAAAAGTGAAAGAGTGGCCATTATCGGCGCGGGTCCGTGTGGATTGACTGCGGGTTATGAACTTGGTAAACTTGGCTATCAGGTTATAATCTTTGAAAAAGAGAAATATCCGGGTGGTGTCTTGAGTATGTATATCCCTGAATTTCGTCTGCCCCGCTCCGTTGTGGAAGAAGAGATTGAGGCACTAAAAAATGCAGGTTTTGAAATAAAGACAGATGTGGAAATTGGTAGAGAAATTGGGTTTGCTGAACTTATAACGGATTTTAATGCGATATTTATCTCAACCGGTGCCGGGATTTCGGAAAAACTCCATATTGAAGGTGGAGAATTAGCACTTGGTGGATTGGATGTTCTATACCGGATAAAAAACGGAGAAGTGATTAACTTTGGTAGGGTGGCAGTGATCGGTGGTGGCAATACCGCGTTTGATGTGGCACGTAGTCTATTGAGATGTGGGAATGATGTGGCAATCTATTATCGACGGGGTATTGAAGATATGCCTGCAGAGAAGGAGAATAAGATTGAAGCGGAAGAGGAAGGCATAAAAATCTATCCTTATACTACACCGCTTCGTATAAAAAATGATAGAGTAGTAATGGCAAAAACCCGCGCACCCGAAGGAAGGAGAGGTAGGGTTGAGTTAATCCCTGATTCAGAATTTGAGATTGAAGTTGATAAAATGGTTTCGGCAATTGGTCAGGTTCCATCTACTAATTTTCTTAGAGATTACATTAATCTTGATGATAAATGTAGAATTGTGGTAAAGAATGGCAGAGCTGGTAATTCGAAGATTTTTGCAGGTGGTGATGCAGTGCGGGGTCCGCAGACCCTTGCCCATGCAGTGGGTGATGGTTTGAAGGCTGCCCAAATGATTGATAAATATTTAAGCGGTGGGATGTTCCTTTCTTTATCTAACTTAATGGTTTACAACCCAATTTGCTGGCAGATATTTAATATGCCGAAAATAAAGATACCTCATCGCGATGCAGGAGAGCGTATAAAAGATTTCAGAACTGTGGAAGGTATTCTTTCAAAAGAAGATTTAAAGAATGAGGCAAAACGCTGCCTTGTCTGTCCAATGCGCTACCGTCCGTAATGGATAAAAAGAAAATTTTTAACTTCCTTCTCCAAAAAATAAACAATATCGTAAAACTTCCTGTTGATTCAAGAGAAAAATTATTAAAAATTTGTGAACTTTTAAAAGATAGTGTTCCGTACTATAACTGGGTAGGATTTTATAGCGCAGATAATGATAAAAAGGAATTGTATCTTGGTCCTTTTGTCGGTGAACCAACCGAACATACAAGAATCCCCTTTGGCCGGGGAATTTGTGGTCAGGCAGTTGCAAGAAAGGAAACATTCGTGGTCCAGGATGTATCAAAAGAGACCAATTATCTATCCTGTAGTGTAAAGGTGAAATCCGAGATTGTCGTACCGGTTTTTAAGGATGGTACGGTGGTGGCGGAGATTGATATTGACTCCCATACGATTTCACCATTTACCAAAGAAGATCAGGAATTTCTTGAACTGATTGCAGAGATTGTAAAAGACCTCTTTTAAGAAAAATAACATAAAGATGACATCGATAGTCAAAAAAACAAATGCTGGTGGATTTTATTCTATATTATTCAAATCCAAATTTAAAATACCTCTCTGAGCTCCAAATGGAGATATTTTTTATCTTATATATTTCACCGCTAATTTCTACGCTCTGCTTTGCTTAAATACCATTCAATCATTCTCTTATTGAAATCTTCTGCTCAAAACCCAATTGTCTGATTTTTTCAGAGTATTTGAATTTGGAAATCCCAACCCCCGATAATGGAATCTTCCCTTAATTCCAAATTCTATATCCAATTATACGGAAAATGGCAACTATGGTAAGTATGATTCTGGAGTGGCAAGCATTTTCTTCCCCGGTAATGTAAGGAAGATTTGGACTATTGATTTTTATTTATTAGTATGTATACTCTAATAGTATGTTTGAAGCCTTAAAAAAAATACTTTAGCCAGAGAAACGATATTGCTTTTGTCTTTTTATACGGTTCTTATGCAAGGGGGAGTGCTGGTAAATTATCTGATGTAGATATTGCAGTATATTTTTACCCCATGAGATGTCACCGAAATAGACATCCCATAGAATACGAGGCAAATGTTTTTTACAAAGGCGAAGTTGAGGTCTGGAGCGATTTACAAAAAATTCTAAAAAAAGAAGTAGAGTTGTTGGTGTTGAACAGAGTTTCAGCAAGCGTTGCGGCAAGTGCTATAAGAGGCATCCCTATAGTAATAAATGACTGGGGACTCTATAATGAGTTTATGGAAGTAATTATTGATGAGGCTGAAGAATACCGTGATTTTGTATTGAATTATTATAAAGAAAGGAGTGTACTTGCTAAAGGAGTTTAAAGTTAGACTTATTAAACATTTAAACTTTCTGGAAACCGAGCTTATGGATTATAAAAAATTAAGTACACTCACAAAAATGGATTATTTTACCGATCGAGATAAAAGAAGGAATGTTGAGAGGTGGATTGAAAATATTGTCCAGTCATCAATAGATATTGCCAAGATTATTTTGGCAATAGAAAATTTGCAACTTCCAGATACTTATAAAGAAATTGTAAGTTCGCTTGGTTTAATCCCAGGTTTTGATAAAGAAGAAATAGAAAAATTATCTGAATGGGTAAGACTCAAAAATATTCTGATTCATGAATATTTAGACATTAAATGGAGTTTCATAAATAGATTTATTGTGGAGGCCGAACAGTTATATAAGAATTATCTTGAGGAGGTTAAGGTATATATTGAGAAGAAAGATATAGAATAAAATTTGGTAACTGGTTAAATAAAAACCAGCATCTCAACCTCAACCCATCAACTATTTTTTACTATCGCCTGCCTTCAAATACCACTCAACCATCCGTCTAAATCCTTCTCTTATTGAAATCTTCTGCTCAAAACCCAATTGTCTGATCTTATCGGACTTATGGTGTGTGGCAGTATTGAATTTTTTTATCCTTTTTGCGGTGATTGGAAAATTATAGCCGGTTATCTTTGCAAGAATATCAAAGATGCTCCCCACAGATACGGCAAGGGATAATGGAATTCTAAATGTGGGGATACCGTGGGGCATAAATTCGGTTATGATATCAACGATTTCTTTTGTCGTCATCTGGGGCTCATCAGAATAATTGAAGATTTGGACCCCGGGTTTTAGATGTTCCATTAAAAAAATCGTTGCATCAACAAGATTTTCCACATAGGCAACGGATTTGATATTTGAACCATCACCAACAAAGATGAATCTTTTCTTGTAAATCTTATCAATGAGATTATAAACATTTCCATAATTTTCGGGTCCAAATATCACTGTTGGCCTGATTATAATTGCGCGTCTATCTTTATTTTCCTCTGCCCATCTTAAAATTGCCCTTTCTGCAGCAAGTTTTGACCTTCCATAATCGGTATCAGGCAAGAGTGGGCTCTCTTCGGTTGTTGGCTCATTCTGTGTTCCATAGACCGCAACACTGCTGTAAAAAACCAAATTTTTTATATTTAACTTTGACATACAATTAAGAAGATTTATCGTCCCACCCTCATTTACCCTGAAATATTCTTCTTTTGTTATTCCAAAATCGTGATGCTTTGCCGCAAGGGAAATGACTAGATCCACTCCGTGGAGTGATTTTATAACATCTTCTTGGGACAAAATAGTGCCACATAAACTTTCGCAAACACTTTTCAATTCGTCTGGTGGTTCCTTGATATCCAATCCAACCACCTTATTATTTCTTTTTACGAGTTTGTTGGATATAAACCTACCAATAAATCCGGTATGCCCAATGATAAGAATCTTCATTCTTAATTATATATAATACACCAAAGAAATCAACATATTGATTTTTGGAGTAAAATGGATATAATATAGCAAGAGCATGGATATAAGAAAATACCTTTGTGAGTCCAGATGGATTTATGGTTTTGAGTATTGTCTTCTGGATAAGATGTCAAAGAGAGCATACTAAAGATGAAGGTTCTTATACTCGTCGGTGGTTATGGTAAGCGACTACGCCCTGTGCTCAATAATATCCCAA
>CBFGJP010000052.1:0-18495 GCA_965649105.1 Caldifarciminota bacterium | reverse complement strand
GCTCTATACTCTGCTCACCCAAAAAATTACCTTCTCTGATATTCGTCATCCTGAGCTACCTCCAATTCTGGCGCCAATTCTTCATAGTTGACTCCTTTTAAAATTTTCCAAAGATTCTAAGGGCGCTATCTCCGAAAAGTTCTTTAATTTTTAATAAAACCTCTGGTTTGGGGTTTATTTTTAAACTCCTTGACCTGAAATTTCTAACGCCGTTGTAATCGGGAACAACAAACCATATTTCACATTCGCCCCGATAATTATTAATCAAATCATAGAATGCCTTTAATTTCTCAGATTGCATTTCAGAAGTCTTACATTCAATAATTATTCGCTGATAATAGTTATATACCTCATTAAATGGACAGAGAAACTCTGCCTTTAACTTTTTCTTTTCTTCTTCTCCAAAAACCGAACCTTTTACAATTAAAATATTATCTTCTTTTAATAATTGCGCATATTTCTCAAATTGATCAGCAAAGATAAAAACATCCATATTACCTTCAAAATCTTCTATCGTAATTATCGCGTATTCACGGTTTTTTTTGTCTTTTTTAATTCTCTTGGCACTCAATACTCCACCAATCGTTACCGTTCTCCCATTTTCAAACCCATTTATTTGAGAACACGGTATTAATCCAATTATTTTAAATTCTTCTCGATATTTTTCGAGCGGGTGTTCGCTGAAATAAAAACCAAAAGCCTCTTTTTCAAGGGTAAAAATGTCAAATTTTTTTCTTTTAAACCCTTCTTCCCTTTCCTTCGGGATATTTTTTGGGGTTGGCCCACCAAAAAGAGTTGCTTGGGCACCGTTAATTTCTTTTTCAGATATTCTATTAAGCAATTTCGCAATATCCGGTTCGAGACAGGCAAAAGCGCCTGCTTTTACCAGGGATTCAAGCGCCTTTTTATTTAATCCTTTATTTCTGATCTGAAAGTCCAAAAAGGAACGGAAAATACCCTTTGTTCTTTCTTTTACAATCGCATCCGCTACCGGTTTTCCAAGATTCTTTATCGCGCCAAGTCCATATCTTATTTCTTTCCCTTCTTTTACAAATCCATAAAAACTTTTATTTATATCTGGTGGAAGGACTTCTATACCAAGATTCCTTGCATCTTTAATTAGGATATTAATCCTGTCTGTGTCATTCATTTCACTATTGAGCGAACATAACATAAATTCAAGGGGATAATGGGATTTAAGATATGCAGTTTGATAAGCAATCACTGCATAAGCGGTGGCATGGGATTTATTAAAACCATACCCAGCAAATGGTGCAATGTGATTAAATATCTTCTCTGCAGTTTCTAATGTAATCCCATTTTTTTCAGCCCCTTTTATAAACTTTTCTCTTATTTCCTGCATCAATTCCGGAATTTTCTTTGCCATTGCCCTTCGTAGATTATCGGCTTCAGCCAGTGTAAATCCTGCAATCATAGAGGAAATTTGCATTACCTGTTCTTGATAAAGTATGGTTCCATAAGTCTCTCTAAGGATTGGTTCTAATTTTGGATGTAGGTATACGATCTTTTCTGGATTCTTTTTATTCTCAATTAATTTCTGAATATTTACATTACCCATTGGTCCAGGACGATATAGTGCAATTATTGCAATTATATCTTCAAAACATTCGGGCTGCATACTCTTTAACAGTTCCTGCATTCCATGACTTTCTAATTGGAATACACCGATGGTCTTTCCTTCTTTTAATAGATTGTATGTCTCGGGATCCTCAAAATTTATATCTTCTTTTTTCAAGTTTACCATTTTTAAGCATTCATCAATGACCGTAAGGGTTTTTAAACCGAGGATATCCATTTTTAATAATCCTATTGATTCAAGTGCATTTTTTTCATATTGGGTGGAAATATCGCCCTTTTCAGGATTTCTGTATAATGGTACAAATTCAGTCAATTCCTTGGGAGTAATCACTACGCCTGCAGCGTGTATTGATGGATGGCGTGCCAAACCTTCTAATCTTTTTGCAATCTCAATCAATTCTATATACTCTTTTTTTGAATTGATCAAAGTGCTAAACTCTTTGTTTTCTTCAAGGACCTGTTTGATTTTCTTGTTCGGTGGGATTAATTTTGCGATCGTATCTACTTCACTATAAGGTATTCCCAAAACTCGCGCAACATCCCGCACAACTGCCCGTGCTTGCATAGTTCCAAATGTGATGATTTGGCTCACATTATTAACCCCATATCTCTTTTTTATGTAATCTATTACCTCTTCCCGTCTTGTATCACTAAAATCGATATCCACATCGGGCAAGCTTATACGTTCTGGATTTAAAAATCGCTCAAAAAGCAGATTGTATTTCAAAGGATTTACCTCTGTTATATCAAGGGCATATAAAACAAGGCTACCGACCGCTGAACCCCTGCCCGGCCCAACCGGAATGCCATTTTCCTTCGCAAATTGTATTATATCCCGGACGATCAAAAAATATCCTGTTAAACCCATCCTTTTTATAACCTTTAACTCATATTCTAATCGGCTTTTTATATCATCACTCAATTGTGAAAATTTCTTTTCTATATTTTTATAAGTCAAATCCTTCAGATAATCAAAATCAGATTCATATTGTTCCGGCCTCGGGAAGCTTGGCAATTTGACATCCCGTCCTGAGGTATCAATTAATAGGTTACACCTTTCGCCAATCAACCTGGTATTTGAAATTACCTCGGGCAGATCATTAAATAGTTCAGCCATTTCTTTGGGGCTTCTGAAATATGCCTGATGTGTTTCAAACTTCAATCTTTCTTTATCGTTGATGGTCTTTTTTGTTCCAATGCATAAAAGTACATCATGGGCTTTATAATCTTCTGCTGAAAAATAATGGCAATCATTCGTAGCAACAATTGGTGCATCGTATTTTTGGCTTAATTCCAACAGTTTTTTTATTGTCTCTTCTTCATTTTTTAATCCGAGTCTCATAACCTCAATATAGAAATTATCTTTGCCAAATATTTCCTGATACTCCTGGAGTGCATATTCTGCACCTTTAATATCACCCATATTGATCCGGTAGGGAATCTCACCTTTAAAGCAACCCGATAAAGCAATGAGTCCTTCATGGTATGTCATTAATAACTCTTTATCGACCCTCGGTTTATAATAAAATCCTTCGATATATGCAAGAGATGAAAGTTTTATCAGGTTTTTATATCCTGTCTCATTTTCACATAAAAGTGTCAGATGAAATGATGATTCAGGTATCCTTGAGTCTCTTGTCTGTTCTTTTCTTGAACCAGTTGCAACATATGTCTCCATACCTATGATTGGCTTAACACCTTTTTCCCGGGCAGTTTTATAAAATTCTATTACTCCAAATAGATTACCGTGATCGGTTATTGCCAGGGCTTCCATTTCATATTTATGTGCAATTTTTACAAGTTCTTCAATATTCATTGCTCCATCGAGCAAAGAATATTCGGTATGATTGTGGAGATGAACAAAGTTTTTCACTTTTATCTAAAGATGAACATTATCCAGAGGTAAAAATAAAGGGTTTGCACAGTAGATCTCTTTGCACCTCGGGCAGAGGATGAAAGTGAATTCTTTAAATACCTCTTCTTCTATTAGATCCTCAGGAATGGATTTTATCTTTTCAAATTCTTTTTCAAAATCAATACTTGAACTCTTTATATTTATTACCCCATCAAAGTCTGCAAATACCTTGATCAAAAGACGATAAAATAAATCACCAGGGTTAATAATCCTCTGGCACCGACTGCAGCGTTGTGAAGCCATTTTTACGATAGGGTTAATAAAACCCTTTTACATACCTCTTTTAATGTTTCAAAAACTCCTATACCCTGAACTGCCACTGCTTCAAAATAGGGATATCTTAGCTGAGGATTGAGCACCTTCTGTAGCTCCTCCACTGATGTAATATTGGGCAGATCCCTTTTGTTATACTGAATGACAATGGGAATTTTTTCCATTAATATATTATATGTCTTTAAATTATCCTCCATATTCTGGAAAGATTCAATATTTTCATCGAATCTTTCTATCTGTGAATCTGCAACAAAAACAATACCGTCAACCCCTTTTAAAATCAATTTTCTTGAGGCGTTATAGAAAACCTGCCCTGGGACCGTATACAAATGGAATCGGGTCTTAAATCCCTTTATAGTCCCGAGATCAACCGGCAAGAAATCAAAAAACAGCGTTCGATCGAGCTCGGTAGCGAGACTGATCAATTTTCCTTTAATGTCAGGATTGAGTTTAGTGTAGATATACTTTATATTTGTCGTCTTTCCACCCAAACCAGGCCCATAGTATACAATTTTGCAGTTAATTTCTCTGGAAGCGTAATTTATTAATGCCATGTTATATTAAAAGCCAAACAATTTATCAAGTTCATCCTCGGCTGCTTTTGTAAAATCTAAATCAAATGGTTTTTGAGAAATTTGATCTTTGCCGAGTTTTTTGAAGATATCTTCAAAAATTTTTTCTAATTCCTGGGCGGTATTTTTTGCCTTAACTCTTACCAGCCCTAATGTTGTTCTTTGATCAAATATAACGGCAAGTATTACTCTATTGGCAACCAGGCAGACATAAAGATTTTCTTTTTCTCCTTGATGAAATAATGTAGAAAATTCCTTTTCACCAATCAAAGATGCAAGCTGACTTGTTGCAGCAAAATCCGCCGCCGAGAGTGTGGCGAACGAAGATACATCTATCCTTGAAGTATCACCAGCCGAAGTAATTAGTTGTCCCGCTTTATCAATGAGCAATATTACTCGGGCATTCGTTCCCTGAAGTAAGCGATTTAGAGCCTCAGTTATCGCCCAAAAATCATCTTCAAATATATTAAGTCCTTCGTGCATCATAACATTATAAATATAATTTGATAAAAGTCAAGACTGTTTTTAATATTGACATATAATAATTTTAAGATAAAATTTATGCAGGAGGTCGCAATGAGATTTTTCCACCTTCTTTTTATTTCTATGCTATTATTAATAATCACCTGTGCCCAGAATGCATCGGTTGAAGTCGGTTTCAATGATGGTCCTCTTTTTCGAGGCATTTACGGCGATATCGTTGCCCGTGTGATTAAAATAGAATTATTTCAAAATGGGAAATTTACCGAAATATGGAATAGTAATAATACGGTTAGTATCCCAATAAATGGTGATGAATATTGTAGCATTACCAACAGTTATATCCCTGTATCTGCTGGTTCTTATAAAAAGATACGAATCACGATTGATTCGCTGAGTTACAAAATTGATAATACGATTACTGTTTTACTTGATTCACTTTATCAATTTACTGCCGATGCATTTACCGATATTGTTGTTGATGCCAATGAGGAATACGATCTTGTTATTAGCATCGCAAGTGCCAACTGGTTCGACCCGGATTCTCAGAAGATAAAAACCGGGCATCAACCATTTGAAGGTGCAAGTTTAAAGGTTTATTACTGATGTCCAGGGGATTATTGAGGTTCAAGCAAGTTGCATCCACTCAGGATGTATTAAGAAGATTAATAAAAAATAGAAAAGAAATTGCTGTCTTTGCTTACCGTCAGACAAAAGGCAGAGGTAGACATAAAAGGGAATGGTTCTCTCCGGCTGGTGGCTTATATCTTTCTGTGCTTGTATTCCCCAAAAAACACATGAATGCCCTACCCTTAATTTCCTGCCTTACGGTGATTGAAACATTAAAGGGATTGAATTTCCACGAACTTTCTATTCACTGGCCCAACGATGTATTTCTAAACAATAAAAAAGTTTGTGGTATTTTATGCGAAATGACTAATGGAGCAATTATCTGTGGTATAGGATTGAATGTGAACATAAAAAAATTCCCCTTAAGATTGTCTAATGCAACTTCTTTATACATTGAAACTGGCAAAATTCACAGTATTGAGGAGATTCTTAATTTATGTCTGAAGAATTTCTGGAATCTGTATGACTCTTTGCAAAATGATACATTCAGTATAGCCGAAGCCTATCAATATATAAGCGGCGTAGGTGAACCCGTTGAAATAAAACTGTCTTCAAAAGAAACGATAAGAGGCATTATCCACAATGTGGATGAAGATTGGAGTTTGCTGGTACGGACAACAGATGGAATGATTAAAAGAATTTATTATGGCGATGTGATAAGATTATTATGATATTAATCTTTGACATTGGTAATACAAATATCCATATTGGATACTACAGAGATGATAAATTGATTCAAACCAAAAAATGGCGTACCGCGAATGGACTTAATAATAAATTATTAAAAAATTTAATCTTTAAAAAATCAATTGAAGGCGTGGGTGTTGCTTCGGTAGTTCCATTACTAAATCAAAAATTATCCGGATTTTTTCTGAATAATTATTTTATAAAGCCCTTCTTGGTCAGTGCGAAAATAAAAATGCCTGTTAAGATTGCCTATAAAAATCTTGGTGCTGATCGAATTGCTAACATTAATGGCGCATATATTCGTTACAAGTGTGATTTAATCATCTTTTCATTTGGAACTGCAATTACTGGAGATGTGGTTTTAAAAAATGGTGTCCATAAAGGTGGTCTGATAATGCCTGGGGTTGAAACACAATTATGGAGTTTAAAAAAGAAAACCGCATTGATAAAAAATGTCCATTTAGAAAAATGTCTGTCCCTCTTGGGTAAAAGTACCAACGGCTGCGTGCAATCGGGTATCATTAATGGAATTAAATTTTCGGTAGAGGGATTCATTTCCAGGATAAAGAAACTTTATAAAAGAAATTTTCAAGTAATTGCCACAGGTGGCTGGGCAAGCAGGCTGTGTCAAATAATATCAGGGATAGATAATTGTGATAATTATTTGACAATTTATGGCATTCATCAATTATACAAACAAAATGTCAAAGATTAAAAAATATCTTACAAAATCATCAAACGAGACCCTGGCTCTGGCAAAAAAATTTGCCCGAAGACTAAAGCCCAAGGATATTCTATTCCTTGCTGGCGAACTCGGTAGCGGTAAAACAACTTTTACCAAAGGGATTTGTCTTGGTCTGGGAATTAAAGAACCCGTAACGAGTCCCAGTTTTGTTATCGTTTCGGAATATAACGGAAAAATGAAGGTGAGTCACATTGATTTATATCGCTTGAATGAATCGGATTTTGCTACACTCTCAGTTGAAGAATACTACACACCCGATGGTGTAACAATAATTGAATGGGCAGACCGATTACCTCAATTTTTAGAGCGAAGCATTAGTGCGGTATATATATGCTTTAGGGTATTAAAAAATGAAGAAAGAGAGATTATAATTGAAGATCTTAGGAATTGATACATCAACCACCACCTTTTCTTTTTGCATTTTTGGTAATAATACAATTCTTTACGAAATGAAACGAGAGCGGTCATTCTGCCGCGAGGCAAAAGATGCTGGCATTTTTTCTGAAGTGCAGAAATTATTGAACACCATGGAGAATGAACAACCAAGTGCCATAGCCATTAGCATAGGTCCGGGGATGTTTACTTCCTTAAGGGTTGGACTTGCCCTTGCTAAGGGGTTGCATATCAGCAGAAATATTCCAATATGCGGGGTTAATACTCTGCAAGTAATTGCCCATTCTTTTTTATGCTTTGATGCTATTGATAAAGAAAAAAAAGTAATCTGCGCACCAATTATGGAAGCATTTCAGGGAGAAGTGTTTGTAGCATTTTACAACCGCAACACAAAGATCGGTCAAGATATGGCCTGCAGTCCGGCTGAATTAATCCATTTTATCAATCGGAAATTCAAAAACAAAACAATTTTTGCGATTGGCCCCGGTACAAAAATATTAAGCGGGTTAAAAATAGTAAAGGATTTGAAAAATGATTTTCATATTGTGGATTCCTATTTCTTCTATCCCTCTTCATCAAAAGTTGTCTATGCGGCACTCCCAAGAATAAAAAATGGCCTTTTTGATGACCCGGAAAATCTTGAGCCTTATTATATAAAAAAGACATCAGCCGAAATAAAAAAGAAAAGATGAACTGTATCATAAGGCCTATGAAATTCTCAGATATTGACCGTGTATATCAGATCGAATACCAGGTATTTCCAAATCCTTGGCCCAGGTCATTCTTTGAAAACGATTTACACAAACATAACACGATTGCCCTGGTTGCTGATAACGATGGCGATGTAAAAGGATATGCACTTGCAGATTGCATCGCCAATGAATTGCATATTACAAATATTGCGGTTGATCCCAGATATCACCATCAGGGCATCGGGAAAAAACTCCTTTCAGAAATAGAAAAGATAGGACTGGAGAGAGAATGTATGTATGCCTATCTTGAAGTTAGGGTAAATAATTTTAATGCGATAAATTTTTATAAAAAATTTGGATATCAGATTATTCAATTACGTAAAAATTACTACCTTGATGGCACCGATGCATATGTCATGGCAAAGGAATTAAAGGAGGTTTTATGAATTTAATATTAATATCATTAATTACTCAGATAAATCTGTATTTCTTAAAAGATTCTCCCAACCTTCTGATTAGAATAAAACCCGAATCACCTGCGCAGCAAGTAATTATTTACTATAATTTCGGGAGCGAAAAATGGGATTCGGTTATTGCCCAGTCATATGTTACACATTTTAGTGCGGTCATTCCGGCACCAGATACAGTTAATACAGTTGGATTTTATTTTCTGTATGATGGCAAATTGAACAACAATAATGGGAATCTATACCTCTTTGAGGTAAGAAAATCGCCAAGAATGATATTACCATTGTCGCTTGAATATCTGGAAACAATGCTCAAGCAGGCACGAAGGAAGATCACAAGTCAGACGTACATAGATGAGGGCATTACACTTGTTGAATATGTGGGAAAAACACTAAAGACCATTCCTCATTTAAAAGGGTCGGAAATGGAGATCAAAATAAATCTTTTAATGAGCGAGGTCAACGAATTAAAGGCGTTAGGAGGCAGATGAATTGTCCAAGATGTGGATATAATAATCCTGAGACGGCAAATTTTTGTAGTCGCTGTGGTTTACAATTAATTAAAACAGCAGGACAACGTAGGCCCGTAGCGGTTATCTTTGCCGATATTTCAGGATTTACACCCTTGGCTGAAAGAATGGATCCCGAAGAAGTCAAAGACCTTATTGATCAATGCCTTCAGCGCCTGGCGATGGTTATTCAAAAATATGAAGGTTTTGTAGATAAATTCATTGGTGATTGCGTTATGGCGTTATTTGGTGCACCCATTGCTCATGAAGATGATCCACTACGGGCGGTCCTGGCGGGTCTTGATTTATTAAAAGAAATCAAAGCATTTAATATTGAGAAAAAACAGAATTTATCGCTTTCTATAGGTATTAATTACGGGATGGTTGCGACCGGGGACTTGGGCAGACCGGGTGGGTATACAGTTATGGGTGATACGGTAAATATTGCACAAAGGCTCCAGGTTGCTGCACCCAAAGGAAAGATATATGTAAGTGAAGAGATTTATAAATATACCATTCGTGAAATTATTTACAAAAAAGGAAAAAAGATAAAAATCAAAGGAAAAAAGGAAATGATTATGGTATATACTCCCCTTAGGGCACGATTAAGGTACGGACAGAGAAAGATTGAAGAAATTCCATTGATTGGCAGAGTAGAAGAAATGAATCTTCTTAATAAAATTTTTCAGGAAGTCAAATTTGGGAGAGGACGAGTAGTTGCTGTTATCGGCGAGGCAGGAATTGGTAAAACCAAACTCATTTATGAATTCAAAAAGCACTTAGAAAAAAATGTATTTATCACCGAAGGGAAAGGCATAGAATATCATATAAATTCTCCTTACTTTGTATTAAAGGAGGTCTTGAAAAAAATTTTTGAAATAAAAGATGAGGATACACCTGCAATGATTACTCGGCGGATAACAGATTTCATTGAAAGAAGTGACGATGCCATCCTCAAGGTAAAACTCCCCTATTATAAATATTTTCTTTCGGCGGATTTAACAAAATCGGAGCGGGCGCAACTTGAATCGATGCAAGTAGAAGACCGGAGTCGATTAATGCTTGAGGCAATTCACTCACTTTTTATGAAATTCGCACGCCTCAAGCCATTGGTAGCGATCTTCGATGATTGCCACTGGATTGACAAAGAAACAATAGATTTTATCAATAACATTGCAGGTGCAATAGGTTATAAGTCCATTATGCTTATTATCCTCTATCGCCCAAACTTTGATGTCGGCAATCTCCGTCGTCTTCCATATTTTAACTCAATCATATTAAAACCACTTGGTATAGATGAAACAACCATGCTTTTGAAAAAAATAATCCATTGTGATAAGATCGACAATGATTTATTTACACTTCTGCTTAATAAATCCGGGGCAATTCCATTTTATATCAGTGAACTTGCTTTAAATCTTGTTAATAACAATATGATATTTGTACAAGATGGTATTGCTAAATTAAAAGGGGATGTAACAATTACAATACCGCGCAGTCTTGATGAACTTATTATGACAAAGATTGATAAACTATCAACGGACTTACGTTATATTGTTAATATCGCCTCAGTAATAGGGGAAGAATTTTCATTTAAAATTCTAAATGCATTATTACCGGGAAAAGAGCGACTCAGACAGAATCTTGCCTATATTGTTCAACAGAATATTTTTAAAATTATTGAATATAAAGATTCTTCCGAGGATGAAAAATATGCTTTCACTCACAGTATCATCCGGGATGCGGTATATAATTCTCTATTAAAAAAACAGCAAAAAGAATATCATCTGAAACTCGCTTTTATTATGGAGAAAATCTTCAGTCTCACGATTGAAGAATATTTTGATGCCCTTGCCAACCACTTTTATCTTGGCGGGGAAAATATCAAAGCGCTGGAGTACATGGAAAAGGCTGGAGACCAAAAAAAGGAACTTTATCTTAATAAATCAGCAATTGAGTTATACAAAAAATGTTTGACTATGGTGCCATATGATATGCCTAAAACTACAACAAGGATTCTGGAAAAACTTGGTTCTGTTTATGAATTAATTGGCGATTATGAGAATGCCCTGATTTCTTATGCCAACATGGGGGTTTATGCCGGTAAAGATCCGGTAATCAAGGCAAGAAGTTTAAGACTTCAAGCAAATATTATTGCCAATCAGGGTGATTATGACAAAGGATTGGCAATGTTATCAAAGGCTTTTGAATATTTACAATCCCTTAAAGAAAAATCCGATGGCTATGTTTTACTTGAGCTCTCAAATATCAGAAATCTTGAATGCTGGCTTTATCGTATCAAAGGAAAAATGGAGATAGCAGAAAATAAGGGGCTCGAGGCAATTAATATTATAACTAAAATTAAAGACTGGAAGTTTAATGTGGAATTAAAGCAAACATTGACCAAGGCATATAACCATCTATCAGTTATCTATTGTGTGAAAGGCGATTTTGCAAAAGCGCTCCAGTTATGTAAAGAAGCAATCAGTATTGCTGCAGATACTGGAGATTTAAGAGGTAAAGTGAATGCGTATAATATCATGGGCACAGTATTTAAAGCCCAGGGAGATTATGAAAAGGCTATAGATTCATTCATGATGAACCTAAAAATAACAGAAGAATTGGGGGATAAGAAAAGTTTAGGTGTTGCATATTGCAACCTTGGAAATGTCTATCAACATAAGGGTGATAACTCAACCGCGCTTGATCTGTATAAAAAATTCTTGGAGATATCGCAGGATCTGCACGATAAATCAAGTATTGGCATGGCATCAAATAATATGGGAATCATCTATTTTAATATGGGAGATTATGATCGGGCTTTAAAATTCTTTGAAAATTATCTCAATATTTGCAAGGAACTTGGTGATAAAAGAGGGATTGCAATCGCTTATGGTAATTTAGGAGAAGTTTTAATGAATAAATTTGAGTATAATAAGGCGGTAGCGCTGTTTAAAAAATTTCTTAAAATCAGCCAGGAGATAGGAGATAAGAGAGGGATTGCCTCTGCATCTTATAACCTGGGATATGCATATACCGAAATTGGAAGATTGAAACTGGGATATAAATATGCCAATGCCGCCAAAGCATTTTTTGAATCTATTGGCAATAAAAATGCCCTGGGAATGGTACTAAATACCATCGCTTTGATAAAATTAAAAGAAAAAAAATTTAAAGAATCTTTAAAAATTATAAATTCAACCTTTAGTCTTGCCGAGGCAACACATTCAACTGAATTAAGAATTTATTGTTTATTCAACCAAGCACGCGTATACGCAAAGATTGATAAGGAAAAGGCGAAAGAAAATTTCCTTGCAGCAATTGAATTCTGTAAGAAATCAAAAATAAAAAAACTTCTGGCGGATATTTATTATGAATATGCTGTGTTTTTAAAACGAATGGGTGAAAATCGTATTGCAAAAGAGTACAAAAATATCGCCTTAAAACATTATCGTGAAATAAATATAAAAAGGGATTAACTATGCTCGTTACATTAAATGAGATATTATCTCCGGCAAAAAAAGGTCATTATGGTATAGGACATTTTAATACATTCAATCTTGAAATAACCAAGGCAATAATCTCATCCGCAGAAGAACTCAATGCACCGGTGATTGTCGGTGTGAGTGAGAAAGCGATAAGTTATGCCGGACTGAAGACGATTATAGAGCTCGTACGCAATCTTGCTAGTGAATCAAAAATTCCCATTGTTCTCCATCTTGACCATGGGAAAAATTTTGATATTGTAAAAAAGTGTATAGATAATGGTTTTACATCCGTGATGATAGATGGTTCATATTTACCATTTAATGACAATTTGGAACTCACCAAAAAAGTCGTAGCATATGCACATAAAAAGAATGTTTCAGTAGAAGCAGAGATTGGCAAACTTGCTGGAATAGAAGATGATACAAAGTCTGAAAATAATATTTACACAAATCCTGATGAGGCACAGATATTTGTTGAAGGGACCGGCTGTGATGCCCTGGCAGTTGCGATTGGCACATCACACGGTGCCTATAAATTTAAAGGCAAACCCAAATTACGCATAGATATTCTAAAAGAAATTGCCAAAAGTGTATCAATCCCGCTCGTTTTGCACGGTGCATCTGGAGTGAAAGCAAAATGGGTTAATTATGCAAACACCTTTGGAGCAAAGATAGAAAAGGCGAGCGGTGTGCCGGATCGGTTAATAAAAGAAGCAATAAGATATGGGATTACAAAGATAAATGTAGATACCGATATCAGGATTGCATTTACCGCCGGAGTCCGCGAATTCTTAGCTAAACATCCACAAGAATTTGATCCGAGAAAAATTCTTGGGTATAGCCAGGAATTGATAAAGAAGGTAGTGAAAGAAAAGATAATCCTCTTCGGCTCTGCGGGGAAAAGAAACATATAACTTTTTTGCACAGGATATTCTACCATTAATAGTTCCACAATTTTAGAATTGATTGGCAGTTATTGGTAGATAGCATTTTAGGTGAAATATTTTGTAGATATTCAACTGAGTCCTCTCCACTTTTTATTCTCCTTCAGGAACCAAATGTAAAAGGAATTTAATTGATGCACACCTACCTGCTACCAATAATCCGATTCTAAATACACTCAATAAGCGCTTGGATTCTCGCCTTTTCGGCAAAATTGATATTTCTTCAATCAACCGGGGATGCTTCATCGCTTGAGCACCAACAATTAAAATAAAAAGATAAACCAAAACACCCACTAACAACATCTTACCAACTTTATCCGCACGCGACAAATTCAAACGCTTAAATAATAACCCGTCCTTAATATCCCGAAAACCCTCCTCAATCAACATCCGCCGTGCATAAATCTCTAATACTAACTCAGGAGAAGATAAATTACTCACAATATATAATGGGTCGTCCTTCTCATATTTGATGAGCAATTTTAAGACGACTCCATTCTTTTTGCAATACATCACCTGGGGTAGCCATTTTATCTCACCCCCGGATAAGGGAATTCTGCTTATCCAGCCCTGATAGTCTTTAGTGGTTATCCAAACTTTTCCACACACACCCGAATCACAAAATTCATCTTAAGTTCATTAAGAAAATGAAAAAGTTCAGTCTTAGCATAACCTCGGTCAGCGATAAAGACTAATTTAGGACGGAGTGCTGGGGGTATTTGGATGAGAAAATACTGGATTGCTTCCCGTTCTAATTTATTGGGTGAGAAATCAGTGGGGTCAGCAACGAGCCAGAGTAGTGGTATTGCCCGTTTATGATAGGGGGTACTAAAGGAAAGCACTGGATATTGGCGGATTTTTGTCCAATCACACATGATTTCCAGCCATTTACGGTCTTGGAGGGAGGTTAGTATCCAGAGGATTATCAATTTTTCATCTCCTAGGGTATTTCTCGGGCTAACTCGGAAAGTATTGGCCGTTTGACTTCAAGTAAGGCTCGGGCTATAATAATAAGGTTTTTAAGTGAGTGGCTATGGAGTGTATTGGCTATCAGATTTTTAATAAACTTATTCAGTTGTTTGATATGTTTTGGTGGGGTAAGGTAAAAAATTCTCATTTTTTTCATATGACCTCCTTACCCCATCATATAAATAATTATTAAGTTTGTCAAGAAAAAAGTGGAGAGGACTCAGGCACGATCAATCTTGACAAAATCAAACTCCACACCATTATCTTTATAAGCCCAGATTTCACCAGGTCTGACAAATTCTTTTGTTGCAATGCCGATTTTCTTTTCGGGAGTTATCATATAGCGTCTTGTCGGTTCGCCGTACCGTACATAAATCGGTATGCGCATATCCTCTAAGGGCGCATATCTGCCGAACTCTTTGAAGGCGTATTGGGCGCGTTTTTCTATTTCCTGCCTTTCGTCGTCTTTGCCTTGCCAGTACCGGTCATAAAAATATTTACGCTCAGTAGGTGAAGGTAAACTCAAATACTCAAGCGCAGCTAAAGAATCAATACTATGAAGACCTAAATATAACACGCGCTCTTTTTCTAAAAGTCGATAAAATTTCGCACCAATAATATTGGTAGCACAGGATAGCATTACAAAGACTAAAGATATTAGTGAACTTACAAGTACTACTTTATCTCCCTTCCTTAACGCATATAACGCCATAACTCCTCCCGTTCCTGCCAATAATCTTCTTCTTCTTTATCCCCAATCTTTGTTAACCCAACTAACTCCTAAATCCCATCTTTATTTTTATCCTTAAATATTACCTGTATCCCTTTTGACTCATAGATCCACACCTCTTGCGGTTCATCAATGTGTGCTCCTTTATACCTAACATCCACACTCGTTGCTATGTCTGGACCATACACATGAATTTCATCGGGCGGTCCATTGTTTATATAATACCTACCCATTGGAGTATCACGGCCCTTGATAAACGAAGTAGAAAAGCGCGCGTCAGCTTCAAGTAACCTTTTTTCAAATTCTTTATAATTCCGCTTAGACCGAAATTTTTTGAGATATTTAATCTGCTCAGCACGGGTTTTTTTACGAAAATTTTTATATTCTTGGTCCGAAACTAAGTATTTAATCTCCCAAGCAAACAGTGCATTAACGATTTCGGGAAGGACCTCCTTGATGTGAAATATGCTTTCTTTTCTGGATTTTATATTTAATGCAGGATCAAATATTTCAACAATTAATTTAAAAGATCCTTCGTGATAATGCCAGAGGCTAATTGATATGGTATCAAATTGTGAATATTCATATTTTAAGCGCATTAATTCGCACTCATAAACTATCTGATTCAAACTATCTTTGATTTGATAATGGACGAGATAAAAAAGACTGTCAGGGACAAGCCCATAAATTTCTAAATAAGAAAATAAGGTATCAAGATTGGAATATTCGGGTAGGATTTTCGGAGTAAATTTTATACTTTTACGGGAAAAAAGAGTATCACATCTGGTCTTTGAACCTAAGACTATATCACTAAGATAAAACAGCACTGTATCACTAGTGACTTCAAATTCTCCACTTCCAGAGTACATTTCACCAAAAAGAGATATATTTATTTTATAATAGAATTTTGCGGGGTATAAAAAAATTGGGAAACAATCAAGAACGAAACTTCCGATTTTCGCGCTCTCAATCCGTATGCCTTTAATTCCTTCTCTTATTATTCTATCCCCATTCTCTGAATTAATAACAATATGATATTTATATTCATACAATGAGTCAGATATTGAATGTAAAGAATAAACCTTTTCAGCAGGTATTAGATACCAAATTTCAGCATAATTATCGTTAAAAACAAAATATTTAGTATATAGCTCATTAGATAATACTACCGATATTAAAAACAAATGTATCATTATAGAATTATAGCCATTTACAAAATCCTGTCAAGCCCGCTTATTTCTTATTCAATTATCTTTTTTTTCTTTTTATTGTCACCTTTAATCTTCTGCCTTCAAACATTTTTCAAATCCGCCCCGCCGGGAGGAATCAGCGGGGCGGAGGGGAGTGTGAAGGGGAGGTTTAGACTTTTAACTATCTAAAAGACATATATAGCAAAAATCGTGCCTGCTCAAAAGTACTGAAATTTCAATACTTCCATTTTTTTTACTGACATCTAATGTCAGTGAGTTATCCACAAATTATCCACAAAATCGCGCAAATGAAAGACAGTTCTGCATCCGCGCCACTGACATTTAATGTCAGTGGTTTGACATAAAATGTCAGTAAAACCATCTTTTCCTGGGCAAACCAGAAATCTCCCGAAATTTCAATAAATTGATGTCAAAAATCGGGCTATTTTTTGATATTTTTTTGTAGCATTTTGAATTTTTTCTTACACTTAAGTCTTATAAAAATCAACATTTTTTGGTCAAAAATTAGCATTCGGACAGGTGGAAATTTTTATGCTTTTAATCCAGATAGAAGCATCTCAGTCACCTCATCCCCGGCACTGGGTGATATTGACCGGGATGGTGATGACCCACAGCATATGGGTCGGCTTCCACTGCAGGGCTATGGTGTGAAGGAAATAAATATCCGTCCGATAAGACCATCTTATGCCTTCCCCACAATAATCAAGGGAGATATCCCTTCCATTGCAAAAGGCACTTCTCATTTGCATCTGCGGGTATTCAATAGTACAGGTATGGAAATAAAACCGGTCGGTTCAGAACTAAAAGATTTACCTGCAGGGGTATATTTTATAAGGTATTGGAGCGAAGATGGTGTATTTAGGGAAAATTGCTAAATGTATTATTTTTAAATAATAAATAAAAAGATAGTAACATTTAAGTAATTCAGTTTCTCTTTTTTCCGCAAACTCAAAAAGGAAACATCATTCTCAAATTCTCATAATTACCGGAATGTGAGAATGATATTAGCAAATGTCTTGAATGAAATAAAGATGGAGCGAAGGGTTTATGTAGATAACCTCAAGATTTGCGTGGAATTAAAGAAGGATGAATAAGGGTGAAGCATGGTAGAGCCTTTCGTTCTAACATTCTAACATGTTAGAATACTTGAACAGGTAGTGAATTATGCTACAGGCGGAAAGAAGGCATACTCCAATGCAAAAATCAACATTTTTCTACCTGCTGAAAAAATGTTGACTTTTGACTCCCTCTCTGCCTTATATTGCCTTTTTATCAATTTTTCTCATAGTCTTATCCTATATAAATTTTACCTGCTGTCAATACAAAATCAGCAAAAGAATATCAGAAATACACCAGATACTTCGCCTTTATTGCACCGATCTGATTCTGGAGCTGAAGCCCATTCCCCTGATTTGCCCGGTAGTCATTCAGGGCAATATAGAGCCAACTCTTGGGCTTGAAGTTGTAAGAGAACAAAAAGCCAAACCGATTGCTCAAATATTCGGTATCACCAAAATCAGTTCCCGGTGTATTAAAGACAAATTCATTGAATATCCCCAATGTCATCGTCGGTGTGATTGTAATATCTATCCTCGGTGTTGCCGAAGGCCAGATTGAAATGATAGTATTGGTAGTATCCCATTCAACCCAGAAATAGGAATCAAAATTCATTGAGATACGGGGCATTATTGTCCAGTAAAAGCCGTGCCAGGTTGATGCCTGATACGCAAGGAATCCACGATAGTAATTATAAGAATAATTCACATTTCCACCTGCCCAGATATTATACCTTGGTCCATTACCCCAGATTGATAGATGTGCAGAATGGAATATAAAGTTTGTATCCGCCTCATAATATGGACCCGCCCCAAGTTCTAAATTTACACCCCAGTTATTCCTGAAATTGGGATTGAAACAGAAATAAACCAATTTTGACCACTCTTTTTCGCCAGCGATCTGAATTACCGCACCCCCCAATCCAATCCATAGATTCCTCAAAAACCCTCTTTGATATGTCTTATATGGACCGGTAAATAACATAATCTTCTTTCTCCCTGCCCAGGGCACATAACCAATATCCCGAACATCAAAGGAATCACCAATCACCTCCACACTTGCAAGCGTGAATAAATTTTTTATAAATCCCTTAAAACCCGATGAAAACCCAAATCCCTTTTTATTATTCCTGTCA
>CBFGJP010000051.1:0-18984 GCA_965649105.1 Caldifarciminota bacterium | reverse complement strand
ATATATCCAGGGGTGCCTATGTTTTCAAGTGGTTGGGTAAGATATTCTATTTTGATTAAATAACCCACTTTCGGTAAGATTATTTTTGATTTAAATCGGAGTATTGACTTATAAGATATTTTTTATATAATTTACGAAAAGGAGAATCTAAAATGAAAATAATATTAATAATTCTAATAGTTGTTATAATTGGTTGGATTATAACTCAAATTCTTCAGGCTGCAGACAAAAAGAGAAGAGAGGAGATTATAAGAAAAAATATGGAGGAGAAAAAGAAAAAAGAAGAGCAGGGGTTTTAGCGACTCAGCTTATCAATTAATTTTTTTATATCTTCACAGATGGGTGCGGTAAAAGACACCCATCTTTTTGTTTCAGGATGGATAAAATTTATTTTATAAGAATGCAAAGCCTGTCGATTAAAAAATATCCTGGTTTTTTTTATATTGTAATATTTTTTATCTCCAATCACTGGATGTCCTATATCGGCAAGCTGTAATCTCAACTGATGGGTGCGGCCGGTTTTGGGCATTAGTTTCAATAATGTTGCATTTTTTAGCGTCTTTATAACCTCATAGTATGTTTCGGCGTATTCTTTTGTCTTTTTGATCTCGCCTTTTAAAATACCGCTTTTGGCACTTAAGATTCCTTCTACAACTCCGATATATGTTTTATTTACCTTTCTATTTTTGAACTCGCCAATCAAAAAATCACGCGCTTTTATCGTTTTCGCAAAAATTATCGCCCCACTTGTCTCGCGGTCAAGCCGGTGGACTGGATAAACTTCCTTGCCTTTTTTCTGGAGAATTTCATTTAATGCAAATCCTTTTTCAGACCCGATTTTTACGGTAAGCAAATTTGAAGGTTTATTAATAACCATTATTTGATCATCTTCATAAATTATTTCCGGTTCCCCATTTTGTTCTTCAGCAGCCTCAAGTATGACTATTCTGTCCCCCCTTTTTATCTTTTTTGAAGGAAAGGTTATAAGTTTGTTATTTACAAGAACCAGTCCATTTTCCACAACCTCTTTTGCCTCTCTACGGGAGAGATCAGTAAAGAATGAAATTACATAATCAAGCCTTTTTTCAGCCAACTCTTCAATAACGGTAAAAAGTCGCCTTGATAGATTTATTTTTTTAAGCATTGTTTATTTCTTTTTGAAATCTCTCGGCAAATTGAATTCTTTTTCCGATTGAAGGATGAGAGTAATTGTAAAATTCAATCAATGGATTGGGATAGGCAATAGCAAATTCCTGGTTACATAATTGTACCATTAACTCGATGAATGACTGAGGATTTTTTGATAAATCAAGCGCACCTTCATCAGCTTTTTTTTCATAAAATCTTGAGATGCCTGAACTAATTGGTTTTATGAGAAAAGCAAGTAGGGTAAAGATCAGAATAAAGCCAGGAAATGCCGAAATATCGGATATGTCTTTAAACCCGAAGATTTTGTAGGCCACGGGATAAACGAGATAGAACAAATAAAAGACTGTAATAGTGATAAGGGAATTCCATAAAATCAAATACCAGATATGGTGTTGTTGATAATGGGTTATCTCGTGGCATAAGGTCACGACGACCTGATCTGCGCTGTATTTGGAAATTAGTGTATCACCCAACAGAATCTTCTTTGTATTACAAAGTCCGACCACCATGGCATTAGCCTTGGTGGATTTACTGCTCAGGTTTATAACAAATATCCCCTCAATCTTTATCTTTGCCTTTTCACATATTTCTTTTATCCTATTTTTCAAATCACCGTCTTCCAGGGGCGTCGTTTTGTAAAATAAGGGCAGAATCAATATTGGAAAAAGATTTGCAAGCACGATACTGAAAAATATCATTAAAATTGAAAGATAAAACCACCAATAATGCACGAAGCGTAGGTTTATAAAATAAAGGATTTCAAATAAAACCAATCCCAGGATCAATCCAATAAAAAATGATTTTATTTGGTCTTTAACCCATTCTTTTAATGTTTGGGTGGAGAAATTGTATTTATGTTCAATCTTGTATCCACTAAAGAATCCGAAAGGCAGCGAGATCAGAAAATATAAGCAGTAGAATGCAATGAAGTAAAGGGAAGCTTGGACAATGCGGGAATCAGTTAAATCGGTTATAAGGTAAAAAAATTTTTGAGAAATTTGGAATTTAATGATTAAGATGATTATTGCTATCGATGCCACCGAAGAAATAATATTTACAAATAAATGCTCATTGTGATATCTGCGGGCAATCCGCTGTTTTTCTTCGTCAATTAAAGGATGAGATCTGATTCTTTTCACCAGTTAATTATCCTATCCTTAATAAATCTTCTCTTTTTTGAAACTCCTTTAAATATTTCCTTATCGGCCAATGCTCCGGCATTTTAATCTCCGGATCTTTGTTAACAACTTCGAATGCATCATCCCTTGCCCGGAATAAAATTTCCTGATCTTGTTCCAGGTCGCCAATCTTTATATCCGGAAGACCATGCTGTCGTTTTCCCAATATTTCACCAGGTCCTCTTAATTGCATATCCTTTCTTGCTAATGCAAATCCATTATTATTTTTTTCAAAAAAAACCAACCGTTCATAGGTTTCTTGGACAACAAACTTATTGAGTATCAAAAAACAATATGATTTTTCAGCACCTCGACCAATTCTTCCCCTTAACTGATGCAGTTGTGCTAACCCAAACCTTTCAGGATGGAGTATAAGCATAATTGTTGCATTGGGAATGTCAACCCCAACTTCAATTACTGTTGTCGCAACGAGGATACTTATTTTGCCACTCCGAAAATCCGACATTATATTTATCCTATCCTGGGTGCTGAGTTTTCCGTGTATTAAACCGACCCTAAAGTTAGGAAAGGTGTGGCAGATTTCTTCATATACTTCTTTTGCCGACTTCAATTCCAGTTTTTCTGACTTTTCGATTATCGGGCATACTACAAATGCCTGCCGACCTTTGAGTAATTCAGAATTTATAAATCGGTACAAATTTATCTTTTCATGCTCAAAATAAAGTTTCGTTATCACCTCGCCTCTGCCTGCAGGTTTTTCAGTCAATGTAGAAATATCAAGGTCACCATATAGGGTTAATGCAATCGTCCTGGGAATCGGGGTGGCTGATAGTACAAGAAAATGTGGATTCACACCCTTGTTCACGAGGGCTGCCCTCTGCATTACACCAAATCTGTGCTGTTCATCTATGATTGCCAGACCCAAATTTTTAAAATTTATCCCTTCTTCGATTAGGGCATGGGTTCCAAAAATAATCTTTGCCTCGCCATTTTGAATTTGATTTACCACCTCGTCGCGGGCAGCGCCTTTTATACTGCTTGTTATAAGCACGGCTTTCACCCCAATCCTTTCCAGTAGTTGGTGGTAGTTTATATAATGCTGTTCAGCCAGAATTTCGGTGGGAACCATCATCGCCCCTTGATAGTCATTTTCCACGGCAATAAGCAGGGCGTATAGCGCAACAACAGTCTTGCCTGAACCAACATCTCCCTGAAGTAGGCGATTCATAGGTTTGGATTTTGCTAAGTCTATAGTAATTTCATTAATTACATTTCTTTGCCCCTCAGTGAGTTTGAAATGTATTGAAGCCAAAAAAAAGTCCGTAAATCTACCAGTACGTTTCAAGGAAACGCCTTCCTGACTTTTTATTTTTGATCTTCTTCGGGCAAGAGCAAGTTCAAAAAAGAAGAACTCATCGTAAACGAGTCGCTGACGTGCTTTTTTGGCACTTTCAATCGTCGGAGGAAAATGTAAATCCTTCAATGCCTTTTTTAATGGGGGTAGCCCATTTTTTTGGATCAGATATTCAGGGATCGATTCAACAATTTCATCAAGGCATAGTTCAATGGCAATATTCATCGCCCGTCTTATATCCCATAATCCCAAACCTTCTGTCAGGGGGTATATAGGAATTATTGTCCCACCGATTTTATCAGGGACTGAATTTTCATCCCCAATAATTTCATAAATGGGATTGATAAATTGTTTGTTGTAGAAAAATGTTACTTTTCCTGAAACTATCAACCAGTCGCCAATTTTGAATTTATTCTTTAAATCCGGACGATTAAACCAACGCAAAACAACACTTCCGGTCTCATCACGAAGTAAAACATTGACCATTTCTCCCCTGCGTTTTGCTTTTTTTATCTCAACGAGATAAATCCTTCCGACGACCGTTGCTTCGTCATTTATTTTTAAGTCTTTAATTTTCAAGACATTAGAATAATCAAGATACCGGTGTGGAACTAAAAATAGAAGGTCTTTTACATTCTCAATGTTTAATTTTTTGAAATAATATGACCTTTTCGGACCGATTCCTTTTATATATTGAACCGGGCTGTCAAGTCTTAAAAACTGTTTTTTTTGCACTATTTACCCTGGGTTAATGATTCAATCTCCTTGTGAAATGTATCAGGGTTTAATGCCTTGGCTTCAGCATCCTTGATAGAAACAAGATTCTTTTTTACAAAATTAGCAAGACAGGCATCGAAAGTTATCATTCCCTGTTGTTGTGAAGTCTGCAGGATGGATAACAATTGATGGATTTTCGCTTCCCGGATCAAATTCCGAACACTCCCTGTAGCAATTAATAGTTCATAGGCAGCAATACGACCCTTGCCATCCGCCCGTTTTATTAAATTTTGGGCGAATATCGCCAGAAGGTTCAATGATAACTGCATTCTTATCTGGTTCTGTTGATGGGGTGGAAAGACATCAATAATACGGTCAATCGTTGATACAGAATCCGCAGTGTGAAGGGTTGTAATGACGAGATGTCCGGTTTCGGCGGCCGTAATTGCCAGAGAAATTGTTTCCAGATCACGCATTTCACCTACAAGAATTACATCGGGGTCCTGCCTGAGCACAAACTTTAACGCATTAGCAAACGAATGTGTGTCTCTCCCTACCTCACGCTGGGTGAGGAGTGCCTTTTTATTCTTATGAATGAATTCTATGGGGTCTTCGACGGTGACAATATGGCAATTGTCATTTTCGTTTCGATAATCAATCAATGCGGCTTGGGTCGTTGATTTCCCACATCCTGAAGGACCGGTCACAACAATCAAACCTCTCGGCCTCATTGCCATGTCTTTCAAAATTTGTGGAAAACCGAGTTCATCAATTGTTGGAATTTTTTCGGGAATTAATCTGAATACCGCACCAATATTACCTTTCTGTCTGAATAGATTGACCCGGAATCGAGCAACTCCGGTCATTTCGTAGGATAGGTCAAGTTCATTATTTTTTTTGTATTCCTCGATCTGTTCTTTCTTGAGCATTTCAATAAGCCCTGATTCAATATCAATCGCCGTAAGCGGTGGGACTTCAAGACTGGTAAGGTCACCATTAATTCTCAATATTGGTGGTGAACCAACTTTCAATATCAGATCGGAGGCACGACTGTTTACCTGCGTATGTAAAAGGTCATTAAGTTTTATCATGCTGACACCCGCCTTTCGAATTCATCAGGGTTGGAACAATGTGCCAGTGCCTCTTCGTATTCAATTATTCCCTGATTTAAGAGGTTGCGCAAATACTGGTCCATTTGTATCATACCAAGCCTTGAACCTGTCTGTATCGCAGAATAGATTTGTGGGGTTTTCGCTTCGCGAATTGCACTACGAATTGCTGGTGTGCATATCATAATTTCAAATGCTGCAACGCGCCCCTGTCCATCTTTTCTGCGCACCAGCGTTTCAGTTATTACCGCTTGTAGAGTCGTTGATAACTGAAGTCTTATCTGCTGTTGTTGTGAGGGCGGAAAAACATCTATGATACGATCTATGGTCTGAACGGCATCAATCGTATGGAGTGTGGAAAAAACTAAATGACCTGTTTCAGCCGCGGTAATAGTCTGCGCCATTGTTTCAAGGTCCCGCATCTCACCGACCAATATAATATCCGGATTCTGTCTTATTGCACGCCTTAACGCCTCCGCATAAGACTTCGTATCAATGCCAATTTCTCTTTGTTCAATAATTGACAGTTTATCACGGTGTAAAAATTCAATCGGGTCTTCAATCGTGATGATGTGCTTACGAAAATGTTGATTGATGTGTTCAATCATCGCCGCGAGGGTTGTTGATTTTCCGCTACCAGTGGGACCAGTAACAAGTACCAAACCCCTGGGCAATTCAGCAATCCTTTTTAAAACGGCAGGAAATCCCCATTCATCGATAGTCTTAATCTTTAATGGTATTATCCTCATTACCACACCAATATTGCCCATTTGCTTAAAACAATTAACCCGGAATCTCGCTACTCCAGGAATTTCGTATGCCATATCGAATTCAAGGTTTTTTTCAAATACCTCACGCTGTGCAGGTTTCATCAAGCCATATATTAACCTTTCCATATCTTCTTGTGTGACCGGCGGATAATCAGATTTTTGAAGTTCTCCGGCTACCCGATAAATAGGTGGTTCACCTACCCGAAGATGTAAATCAGAACCCTCTCTTAAAACAAGTTCTTCTAAAAGGACATCGATTTCAATGTTGGGCATATTTTTATTTCGAAGTTCTAATAAAAGCGCGAAAACCAATAGATGTGTCAGTAATGTAATCAAACCCGGACATTTTTGAAGAACTAATCCTAATGGTGTAGGGCAATGTATCTATGGGGAATAGCGAATCAGCATTGCTGATGTTTATAATCGTATCGGCAATTGTTGTATCGTATATGGGATTTGTCAAATAGTTAAGAAGACTATCAATAGATTTTGGTGCTCCTTTGTATATTGCAATATCCGTGGTATCAAATCCTGATAAGCGGGAAAAAGAGATGGATAGGGTATCATTTCCAATAGCAATGAATTCAGTATCTGGTTTATAAAAATGTTGTACCGACGGGATTTCTACGGCAACATCGATAATATGGTCAGTTGATCTTCCGTAGAGCGAATTTAATCGGTAATAAACCTTTGTATTTGGTCGGAGTAGAGTATCTGCATCATTGAAATACATTAAGGTATCTATCGGTACTGTGTCAAGGGCAACAAAAGTAATTGAATCGTTACTCCGTTCAACAATCACTGCATCAATCTGCGGTCTTTGTAAAGTCCAACCCCAAGTTAAATTCACAAATACTTGAGACTTTTCTCCCAGTATACTTGTCTCCACATTTACCACTTCTGCCGTGTGTTTAACCCAACATTCAAGGTTCACTTCCATTCCTGTTTCACAGCCAAAAAATATGACTATAGCCAGAAAACCATATAATTTTTTCATAAGGCCTCCTTTTTGGTAATTTGATAATATAAATAATATATATTTTTGTTTGATTGTCAATGGGAAATGGTAATTAAGTCTTGACGCCGGACAAAAATCCAATATAATCAAGATGAATGAAGGTCTTTATTACTGGTTCGCAGGGATGTTTGGGTAATGCGATGCAATATCTGCTCAGAAAAGAGAATGTCAATCATTTGGGGGTGGATGTACCGCAACTTGATATATCGGATTTCAAAAAAGTCAATGAGACAATCATAAATTATAAACCGGATATCATCCTCCATTTTGCTGCGCTGAGCGATGTGGATGCCTGCGAACGAGACCCCGAGCTGGCATTTAGAATAAACACACTTTCAACCCTCGGTATCACAATAAGTGCCCGCAAAATAAATGCGAAATTGCTGTATACAAGCACAAATTTTGTATTTAATGGGAATTCCGAGAAACCATATTATGAATACGACGAACCCAACCCAATAAGTGAATATGGAAAAACCAAATATCTTGGTGAAAAGTATATCCGAGAAACTTATAACCGCTTTTATATTGTGCGCACATCATGGCTTTTTGGAAAAAATTCTAAGACATTTGCTTCAAAATTTTTACAACAGCGGGAAAAACCCCATTCTATAAGCGTCATCTGTGACCAGATTGGCTCTTTCACCTATGTTTTAGACCTTGCTGAAGCAATCTTTAATATAATTAAATCAGAAAATTATGGCACATATCATATTGTAAATGGAGATTATGGAACTTGGCTTGATTTTTTATTGAAAGCAAAGGAGATTATGAAATTTAACACCGAATTGATTCCAGTTAAAACCGATGAATTGAATTTGCCCGCGCCGAGACCCAAATTTGCCCCGCTTGGTTCAAAAAATTATGAATTTTTATTTGGTAAAAAATTACGTCCGTGGCAAAATGCCCTTGTTGAATTTATAAAAACCCTGAATCTTTGAATTTTCGTTAAATTAGTTTTCACTTAGTTGACACCGCTTGTATAATAGATAAAATATCGTGATGGAACAGCTGATCGATGAGATAAGAAATGACGAAGGCATTGGACAGATTACTGCCCTGAAAAGAAGGCAGAAAATTTATCTTGTCGGTGGAACGATTCGCGATATGTTGCTTGGTTTTGCCCCCAATGACTATGACTTCGCAGTATCTGGTTCGGGCATATATTTTGCCCGGAAGGTGGCAAAGGCATTGAATGGTGCATTTGTTCTACTTAGTGAAGAGGATGATGAGGCAAGGGTAGTAAAGGATAATAAAATCTATGATTTTATAGGCTATAAAGAGAGTATAAGTAATGATCTACAAAGACGCGATTTTACAATAAACGCAATGGCAGTGGATTTAGATACATTCGAATTTATTGATTTGCATAATGGATTAGGCGATCTTAAAAAAAGGATAATTCGCTTAACTTCGGAAAATTCACTCAAGGATGACCCATTGCGGGTATTGCGGGGATTCAGATTTGCGCTTGAATTGGATTTCAAAATTGATAAAGAATTTTATAAATTTGCAAAACGGGTAAGTCTAAAGGGTATCGCCAAAGAAAGAATCGGCTACGAATTTATTCGCATAGTTTTAGCATCGACTTCATATAAAGTAATTTTAAAAATGAATGAACTTGGATTATTCCGACAGATCTTCCCCGAGGCAAAAAAAATAATTGAGGATGAATTTCTGTGGGGACATTCTTTGCGTACTTACCAGACACTTGAAATCCTTATGCAAAAAGGATTTTTCAGAGAAATTGAACCTGAATTTTCACAATATTTTTCTCTTGAAAAGAGAAAAGCGCTTTTGAAAATCGCCGGGTTATTCCACGATATTGCTAAACCTGATACATTTTTAATCAAAGAAGGAGATGTTCATTTTTATGGTCATGATACAAAGGGCGCAAAGATTGTTGAAATAATTGGGTATAAACGATTGAAACTTTCACGGAGTGATGTTCAGATGATTAAAAAACTTGTAAAAGAACATATGCGTCCGCATCTCCTCGCCACAAATGAAGAGCTTACTGACCGCGCCATCAGGAGATTTTTTAGAAATCTTGGGGAAGATTATTTCGGCGCAATGATGCTTGCTTGGGCCGATGGATATGCAACGGGTGGAAGAACGAAACACTTAGAACAGACATTTTTAAAAATGATTGAATTGAAAAGAGCTGACGATGCAAAACCAAAGGTTGAAAGATTGGTAAATGGATATGATTTAATTGCCCTTGGCTTAAAGCCAGGTCCGGTTTTTAAAATCATCCTTCAAGAACTTCTTGATCTACAACTGGAGGGGAAAATTTTGACCAAAGAAGAGGGATTAAAATTGGCAAAGGAGATATATGAAAAAAACAAAGATTATCAAACCAATCAAGATAACAAAACCCACACCGATTGAGGAATTAAAAGGTATTGTTAAAAAAACAAAAATTTATTTAAAAAGGGATGACCTAAATGGCTTGTTGATTTCAGGAAATAAAATCCGAAAACTTGAATACTTTATTGCTGATGCACAAGATAAAAAATGCGATACGATAATCACCTGTGGTGCGGTCCAATCCAATCATTGTAGAACAGCCGTCGCAATCTGTAAGATTTTTGGATATGATTGCCATTTATTCTTAAGGACAAAAGATGAACCTGAGTATACGGGTAATTTGCTGCTTGATCAGTTGCTTGGTGCCGAAATAAAGTTTATAACACCTGAAGAATACAAAAATAGAGATGAAATTATGGCTGAATACGCAAAGAAACTTACGGGTAAAAGGGCCTACATAATTCCTGAAGGTGGCTCAAATGAAATTGGCGCACTTGGCTATATTGATTGTATGAAAGAAATGGCAGGTTTTATTAAAAAAGAGAGAATTGACGCAGTTTATTGTGCAGTGGGCTCAGGCGGAACATATTCTGGGCTATTATTAGGCAAAAAATTAATGAAGGTCAATATAGATTTAAAGGGTGTAATAATCTGTGATACAATTGAATATTTTACAAATAAGATAAACGATATTTGTGAAAAGGCGATAGACAGATTCAATCTGAAAATAAGATTGCAAGCGCAGGATATTACGCTCATTGATGGATTTGTGGGCGAGGGATACGGAATTCCCTATCCTGAAGAGATTGAAACAATAAAAATGCTCGCCAAAAAGGGAATCATATTTGAGCCGGTCTATACCGGCAAGGCGTTTTATGGAATGCTAAAGGATTTAGAAAAGAGAAAATACAAAAAAGTAATATTCATTCATACCGGCGGAATCTTTAGTATATTTGCCTATAACGCAGTTCTCAAACAATAATCTTTAAAGTATTAACGTCTAAATGGTCGCCATCTCCATGGGGCACCGATTGTAAAACAAAGCCCAAGTATAAAACCTAAATTGTAGGGCCAGCCTGTGTTATTGACTTCATAAATGCCAACATCTTTTGTAAAAAGGCTGACGACAAAAGTTATGATCAGAATCATACCATGCCATAATCCTGCCCAGAAACCAGCCTTTTTACCCGGATTGATATTCTGATTCCATCTTTCATTACCAGGGGCACAACTTGTTAATAACATCGCACAGATTAAAATTGAAGTGATACTTAATTTTAATGTTTTGATGAACATCTCAACTCCTTTGATTTCCTAATATTATTCGGCAAAAGAACTATGTCAAGTCTTGACTTCTGTGAATTTTTGATTAAAATATATATGTAGAAAGTGATTTTAACTGACTAGATATTTAAAAAGGAGTGAGATATGTCAGGACATTCTAAATGGGCAAAAATTAAGAGAAAGAAAGCCGGTGCGGATGCAGCCCGGGGTAGATTATTTACCAAATTGATTAGGGAAATAACGATTGCGGCGCGCCACGGCGGTGGCGACCCAAATACAAATCCAAGATTGCGAACGGCAATCGATGAAGCAAAGGCAGCAAACATGCCCAATGAGAATATTGAACGGGCGATTAAAAGGGGTACTGGACAATTTAATGATGGTCAGACACTTGAAGAAGTTGTTTATGAAGGTTATGGTCCAAACGGTGTTGCATTGTTGATTGAAGCAGTGACTGATAATCGCAACCGAACAACGAGTGAGATAAAGCATATCCTTTCCCGTCATAATGGTAGTTTAGGAACTCAGGGTTCGGTTGCCTGGCAATTTCAGACCCGTGGTATCATCACAATTAATGCCAAGAAATATGATGAAGATACCGTTCTCAGCCTTGCACTTGATGGTGGCGCACTTGATGTGAAGAATGAAGATGATAATTATCAAGTAATAACGACGCCTGAGACATTTCATAAGATTAAAGAGATATTTAAAAATAACAATATTGAAATCATAAGTAGCGAAATAACAAAAATTCCGCAGAATACCATCCCTTTGAATGAAAAGGACGCAGAAAAGGTATTAAAACTCTTTGAGGCGCTTGATGAACTTGACGATGTCCAGCATGTATACGGCAACTTTGACATCTCTGATGAAGTGATGGAAAGAATCTCAAATCAGAATTAGGAATTTCTAAATTCATCTTTGATAACTGATTGACCTGTAGAATTTTTTGAAATGAAGATAATGGGACTCGACCCCGGTGTTTCGGCAACGGGTTATGGAGTAATCATAGATGGAAAAAAAGTAGCATATGGAACGATTAGACCCAACACAAAGAATTATTTAAAAAAGATATCATTCATCTGTAATGAGGTAAAGTCAATTATCAACAACTATAAGCCCGAAGTAGTTTCGTTAGAAAAGGCATTTTTCCAAAAAAATGTTGCAAGCCTTATAAAAATTTCGGAATTGAGGGGAGCAATCATTTATTTGTTGTTGCAAAATAATATCAATTTTGTTGAATATACGCCGGCCCAGATAAAACTTACCACGACGGGAAATGGCAGGGCATCTAAAAAACAGGTGCGGTTTATAATGGAAAGAATGGTGTTGAAAAATAAAACACGTATTTCAAACCATGCAATAGATGCCCTTGCAATTGCCTACACTGCAATGAGGAAACTAAAATGTCCTTTATCTATTTAAAATTCCCCTCTCTTCAGGATTAAAATGATCGGTAGACTTTGCGGTAGAATAATTGAAAAAAATCCTCCATTTCTAATACTTGATGTGGCCGGAATTGGTTTTTTAATACAATTGCCTTTGAATGCATTTAAAAATTTAGAACCAAATCAAAATCTTGTATTATACACAAAATCCCTGATAAAAGAAGAGGAGTTGCTCCTGTTTGGTTTTCTTGATAAAAACGAACTTGAGATATTTGAAGCATTGATTTCGGTGCCTGGCCTTGGGCCAAAATCTGCCTTGACATTATTGTCCAATTTTACACCAGAAGAAATCACTAAGGCAATTGAAGAAGAAAATCTTGAACTTTTATCTTCAGTTCCTCGTATTGGCAAGAAACTCGCCAGCAAGATAATTCTTGAGATGAAAGGAAAACTGAGCTTCGCTAAAGAATCAGGTACATTTGAACAGGCAATTAATGCGCTATGTGCACTGGGGTTGAACAGAAATGAGGCATTGACACGATTAAAAGGACTACCTAATAATCTCACAGTCGAAGAGTTGATAAAAGAGGCATTGCGAGGTAAATGAAAGAAAGAACCCAATCCGGCGTTAAGTTTGAAGGCGAAGAAATATATGAATTGACGCTCAGACCGAAAAGGGTTGAAGAATTTGTCGGGCAAAAGAATGTTGTTGAAAATTTAAAGGTATTCATACAAGCAGCAAAGAAAAGAAAGGAACCGTTGGAACATATACTATTATTCGGTCCACCCGGGCTGGGTAAGACAACCCTTGCCCATATCATTGCCTATGAAATGGATGTAAATATTTATCCCACATCAGGTCCTATACTGGAGAGACCTTTTGACCTCGCCGGCATATTGAGTAATCTAAAATATGGCGATATAATCTTTATTGATGAGATCCACAGAATAAATAAGGTTGTTGAGGAATATCTATATCCAGCACTTGAAGATTTCCATCTTGACATAATGCAGGATAAGGGAATGGGTGCTCAAAGTTTGAGACTGAAACTTGAAAAATTTACTTTGATCGGCGCCACAACGCGCTCCGGACTGCTTACTTCACCTTTACGCTCAAGATTCGGAATAAATTTCAGACTTGATTACTATCCGCCAGAAGACCTGGAACTAATCATAAGGCGCTCAGCAAGGATTTTGAAGATTAAGATTTCAAAAGAGGCGGGTATGGAGATTGCCCGGAGGTCAAGAGGAACACCAAGAGTGGCGAATAGATTATTGCGCAGGATACGTGATTTTGCCCAGGTTCAGAATAAAGAAGTTATTGATATGGAAATCTGTGAGTATGCATTAAAAAAATTGGATGTCGATAAAAGAGGTCTTGATGAAATGGACAAGAAGATTATTTTAACAATCATTGAGAAATTTGGAGGTGGCCCTGTAGGAATCAACAGTCTTGCCGTGGCAGTGGGTGAAGATGCTCAGACCATAGAAGAGGTCTTTGAACCATTCTTAATAATGGAGGGATTTATTAAAAGAACACCAAGGGGAAGATTGGTAACCCCCCTTGCCTATGAGCATTTAAATATAAAGTTCAATCACGGTCCCCTTTTTAGATAAATTAGATAAATCTCCTGATTGACACAATCAAAAACTTTGTTATAATAAATTGTGAAGTTTGTAGATGAGGCAACGATATTTGTTGAAGGTGGTTCTGGTGGGAATGGTTGTGTATCGTTTAGAAGGGAAAAGTATGTTCCCAGGGGTGGCCCTGATGGTGGGGATGGTGGAGATGGAGGATCGGTATATCTTATTGGTGAGAGAAATTTGCAGACCTTATATGACCTAAAATTGAAACCACATTATAAGGCAGAAAGGGGTATGCACGGCAAGGGTAAGGGTATGGATGGTAAGTCTGGAGAGGATAGATATATTCCTGTGCCATTAGGGGTGGAAGTTTTTAAAGATGGGAAATTTATTGGTGAAATACTTGAACATAAACAAACCCTCCTTGTTGCAAAGGGTGGAACGGGAGGCAGGGGTAATCGACATTTTGTTACATCTACAAGTCAGGCACCAAGAATCGCCGAAGAGGGTAAACCGGGTGAGAAATGTAAATTAAAGATAATTTTAAAACTCATTTCACAGATTGGAATTGTGGGCTTTCCCAATGCAGGTAAATCCACTCTACTCCAGGCAATGACTAACGCCCGTCCCGAAATAGCAGACTATCCGTTCACCACCCTCACCCCAAATCTGGGCGTGCTTAAAGATAATCTAAAAAATATTGTGATTGCTGATATGCCGGGTATAATTGAAGGTGCCCATTCGGGGAAGGGGCTGGGGTTGAGATTTTTACGCCATATTGAAAGGACAAAAATATTGATATTGTTGATCGATATTTCTTCAGATGTACCTATGAATCAGTATTATATTCTACTAAATGAATTTAAAAAATACAACCCAAAGATTTTGAAAAAACCAAGGATTGTGGTATTTAATAAAATTGACCTTTTAGGAAAAATACCCGAGTTTAATTTGAAAGAAAAAACTTTTTTCATTTCCGCATTAAAGAATATCGGACTTGATAAATTAACTGAGGCACTCAAGAATGAAGATCTCTATAAAAACTGATAAAGAGACTCTGCTCAAAATACTTAAAGAAGGTGACATCAACAAGAAATTGAAGATTATTAACAAACTTGATGACCTTTCTGAATCTGATAAAATAAAGATTTTATTGAAAATACTTGAAGATAACTCCTGGTATCTGCGTGAACAGGCAACACAGGAACTCGCTAAATTCGGGAGTAGACTTGTACCAAGATTAAAAAAATTATGTAGCAAGGGCTTCTGGTATACTCGTGCTGCAGCCTGCAGAACACTCGGTGAGATTGGTGACCCGGAAGGGTTGCCTACCATCATTACATTAGCATTAAATGATACAAATCCGACGGTAATAAAAGAAATAAAAATGGCGATAAAGAAAATGGCTGAAAAAAATGGAGATAATTTCTTCTCCAAACTTATGGAGTTGAAAGATACCTCAGGGTTTAAGAAGGATGTTTATAATATCCTTATTGAGTGTCTGCCCGAATTTAAAGATCGGCTAAAAGAAATTTTTGAAAAAGATTGATTATGACAGAAATAATTCAAAAACAGGCTAAAGATTTTGTGCTTTTGTGCTCTATTGAGAAGTTAACTGAGACCAAACTTTATACTCTTTTAGAAAGATTTAAAAATCCAGAAACAATATTGAATGCATCTTTTGAAGAACTATCAGAAATTGTTGGTCCTGAGATTGCCCGACGAATTTTGGCGCTGAAAGCGAATGATGATATAAAAAGAAAATGGGAAATAATGGAAAGATTTGGCATAAAAGTCATTCCTTACTATGCTGAAGATTATCCTCAGTGGCTAAAAAACATACCACACTTTCCACCTGTTCTGTTTATGCGGGGAAATATAAAGAAAGAAGATGAAATTGCCATTGCAATCGTCGGCACGAGAGGGGCAACAGTCTATGGTAAGGCAATCGCCGAAGAATTCGCGGGTGAATTTGCCCGGGCAGGTGCTTGTGTGGTGAGTGGAATGGCAAGGGGCATTGATACCGCCGCGCACTGGGGTTCATTGAAGAAAAAGGGAAGGACGATTGCTGTTCTGGGCTGCGGTGTTGATATTGTTTATCCACCGGAGAATAAAGATCTTTTAAACGAGATAATAAAAAATGGTGCAGTTATTTCAGAATTTAATATCCAGACCAAGCCCCTTGCCCAGAATTTTCCAAAACGGAATAGAATCATATCAGGACTTTCTCGAGCAATTGTTGCTATAGAGGCAAAAGAAAAATCTGGGGTAATGAACACCGTTGAATGGGCTTTACAGCAGAACAAAGAAATATATGCAATCCCGGGAAATATTTATTCCAAAACATCTGCGGGCACAAACCGTTTGATAAAAGAAGGCGCAATACCAGTCACATCAGCCAGTGAGGTTCTTGATTATCTCGGCATTAAATTTACAAAAAGGGAAAGAGAGATTAAAGAAGTGATATTAAACAATGACTTAGAAAAGAAAATCTGGGAAGGATTATCCCTTGAACCTGTGTATCTAGATGAATTAAAAGAAAAGATTGATATGCCCACTTCCGAGATATTAAAAGTATTACTTGACCTCGAAATAAGAGGATTTGTCAAGCAATTGCCCGGAATGATGTTTGTGAAAAATTTTGAATAGGAGGATTTATGAATATTATATTTTTGTTTATCTTTGCCTTTAATTCTACGGGTACATTTTCTATTGTAGCATTTGACCCACAGACCGAGGAGTATGGCATTGCCGTTGCATCAAAGGTCTTTGATGTTGGATATATCGTTCCCTGGGTAAGAACCGGAATCGGTGCGGTGGCAACCCAGGCACTTGCAAATCCGTTTCTCGGACCGATGATACTTGATGCGATAGAAAAAGGACAATCTGCCGAAGAGGCATTACCAATGTGCCTTGAAAAGGATAGTTTAAAAGAAGATCGGCAGGTTGGTGTCGTTGATTTCACTGGAAAATCTGTCGCATTTACTGGCAAAAATACACTCGCCTGGGCAGGACATAAGACCGCGCCTTATGTATCAGTCCAGGGGAATATCCTGACTGGACCCGAAGTTATAGATACAATGCTCAGTGTTTTTTTAAATTCAAAAGGACCACTCGGAGAAAGATTACTTATGGCACTTGAGGCGGGTGAAGTCGCTGGTGGTGACAAGAGGGGGAAGCAATCGGCAAGTTTGGTTGTGTTAAGAAAACGCGGTGGTTATCAAGGTGTTGATGATCGACTCATTGATTTAAAGGTTGTGGATAATGAAGAACCAATAAAAGAACTGCGCCGGCAATACGAATCCTGGCAATATTATTTTCTTGCCCCGGCCTATTTGCGCCTTGCTGAAGAAGAAGATGATAAATCAGAAATCTTTTTTGAACGCACACTCAGTCTCCTTGAAAAGGCTTTACAGAGCGATCTTACTGACCCCAACATATTCAATAATCTTGCCTGGGAATTTGCCTTGAGAAAGAAATATCCAGAAAAAGCCCTGTTTGCGGCAAAAAGGGCGAATCAACTTGCACCGGATGATGAAAATATAATGGATACCCTTGCCGAGGCTTATTATGCGCTAGGTGACTATAACCAGGCAGTGTACTGGGAGAAAAAGGCACTAACGAAAGCTCCTCAGAATTCATTTTTCAAGGCACAGCTTCATAAGTTTAAAAAGGCATTAAAAAAATAATATATCGTCGGCTGAGAAAAACTTTCTTATAAGTTTGATACCCATTGATATTTTATATATTTTGGATATAATTTTCTTATGATTACGCAAGAGACTCGCATTGAGGATATATTGAGGGATTCACCAGAAAAGACAAAGATCTTTATTGAATTTGGTGTTCCATGCCTTGTATGTGGAGAACCTTTCTGGGGAACAGTCAAAGAATTGTGTGATAGGTATCATGTTGATGTGAATATATTGTTGAAAAAACTGAATGAGAACTCAAAAGGAGTACAAAAATGAAAAAATGGCTTTATTGTCCTTTGTGCAAGGGTAATTTGACAAAAAAGGACACTTTTTTTGAGTGTGTAAATTGTAACCAGCACTATTATCGTAATCCACTGCCCTCAGTGGCCGTATTTGTAATGAATGAAAAAAAAGACATATTGCTTGTGAAAAGAGGAATTGAACCAGGTAGGGGTAAATGGGCGCTCCCCTCGGGTTTCATTGAATCGGGTGAGTGCCCTGAACAGACTGCACTGAGAGAATTGAAAGAAGAAACAGGATTAAATGGCAGAATTAAGGATATGCTTGGTGTGTATATTGAAAATACAAATGTTTATGGTGATATTTTATTACTTGGATACCAGGCCGAGATTACCGGAGGCAAATTGAGCGCGAATTCAGATGCGTTTGATGTAAAATTCTTTCCGAAAAATAGCTTACCACCCATTCCTTTTTTGAGCCACAGGACAATAATCAATCACGGGATAAATAATCAAAATCGGTCTTTTCATTATCTTGAAGTTTTGAAATCAAAGATTTCTGAGGCAGTTATTACTGAGACAGTATTATTTTATAAGGGTAGTATGGGCATTGATGCAAAAATAATGGAAGCAGCAAATATAAAACCCGGGGAAAAAGTTCAGGTGCTTAATTATGATAATGGAGAAAGACTTGAAACGTATGTGATCCCAGAAAGAGCGGATTCAAAAAGATTTGTACTTTATGGTCCCGCATCCTTAAAAGGAAAGGTGGGACAGCGGCTCTGCATCCTATCTTATTCATTTATCCCGCAGAGCGATGTTGAACATTTCAAACCAAGGATTTTATTGCTTGATAAAAAGAACCGTATCAAAAAAATTAAATAATTTTAAATTTATATACGGACCTGTCCCATCACGCCGCCTGGGATATTCATTAGGCATTGATATAATTCCCTATAAAACTTGTACCTATAATTGCATTTACTGTCAGTTGGGTAGGACAACCTCTCAAACAATCAAACGTAAAAAGTATATTCAACAAAAAAAGATAATATCAGAATTAAAAAAGATACTTAATGACAAAACAAAAATTGACTATATAACATTCTCCGGGTCCGGTGAACCAACATTGAATACAGAGATCAAAGATTTGATAAACGAGATAAAGAGAATAACTGATATTCCAATTGCGGTGATCACAAATTCTTCTTTGCTCTTTAGACCGGAT